>DXCZ01000013.1 GCA_019115765.1 Candidatus Mediterraneibacter stercoripullorum
TGTTGTCGGCTCGTCCGCATCCGGAGTCTCTGCCGGCTCATCTGTTGTCGGCTCGTCCGCATCCGGGGTCTCCGCCGGCTCGTCTGTTGTCGGCTCGTCCGCATCCGGGGTCTCTGCCGGTTCGTCTGTCGTCGGCTCGTCCGCATCCGGGGTCTCTGCCGGTTCGTCTGTCGTCGGCTCGTCCGCATCCGGGGTCTCCGCCGGCTCGTCTGTTGTCGGCTGGTCTGAAGGATCTTCTGCCTTCTTATTCACTGTGACAACCTGATCAGCGGTCACTGTCACATCTCCTGCAGTATATGAAACCGTAATTTTTGCCGTTCCAGCTGCAAGTGCATCTGTAGGATATACAATCTGGTCCGTCACATCTGTTTCGGATCCATCGCTCCACTTCGCAGTAACCTTGATACCAGTCATATCCGGGGTCTCGCCTTCTTCATACTCTGTCTTCGACGGCGGATTCACAATAGCAAGTGACTCCAGGACAGGCTCTGACGGCTCCTCTGTCTCCACACTTCCCCTACTCACCACTGTCACGTAATCCGAGGAAATATATGCATACATTGCATCAAAATCGTATTCAGAAGAAGACGCTGTCGCCGTGCGGTCTGCATTCAGCACAGCATCACTCTGTATCCTGTAAAATCCGTTTTCAGCTTCAGAGTTCAGAACCAGCACTGCATGAGACAGCTGGCTGCCAGTAGTATAGAGCTTTGCAGCCGAAGTAGAGGACCCGCTGCGCACGTTAACACTGGAACTTCCTTCCTTCACTCCGATGGTATATCTATCCTGGTCTGCATTTCCTCCCAGTCCGTCGAGAGTCCAGGCGATCGCAGCAGCTTTCTCTCCCCAGTACGGGTCAGATGCATACTTTACATTGATCCCGCTGGCCTTGTTTCCGAGAAATCCTCCGTAATACTGCCACTTATCCGGATTCAGATATTTCGCCGACATGTAATTTCCCATAAACTGCCGGATACATTCATCTGCGCTCGCATATGTATTTGCGCTTGTTCCCGGTGAGGAATCCACTGCATTCAGTCCAAACAGATTATTCTTCTTCTGGCTGATGCTGCTTGTCCCCCATCCGCTCTCATTTGCAGCAACACTCAGGCTCAGCAGAGCATTGACCCCATATGTATCCTGATATTTGACAAAAGAGGAACCTGTCCCCTTCAGCTTGGACGAACTGGAAACCTTGCCGTTAATAATAGAATTCAAACCGTCCGCACTGTAGGCCGTCTGGCTTCTGAGCGGAAGATACTGATAGTAATTATAAAACGGACTGCCGGAGTTAACAGAATTTCCTCTGCTTCCGTTTTGATAATCATTCAACATCGTCTGATAATCTTTATAAAAATAGTGGCCGTCATAACTGTAATATTTTGTCCCGGCACTTAAATATGACGGGGCAGGACCATTGTTCAGTGATGACGCATACTTGGAAGAATTCAGGTTATATGTAATATAATGGATCAGTTTTCCCCCTGACACCTCATAGTAGCTGACCGATTCCGCCGTGGAATATTCCACAAGTTCCACATCATCCGGATCAACCAGACCTACCACGCCTGCGAGCATGAACTTGATCTTGCCGCCGCTTGTCCCAAGATAAGCAGCATCTGCGCCGTAGGAACCATTGGTATAACCAGAATCCCCAGTCACAGTATCAGTATAATCCGTGTTCACACTGGATGATTTTGTATTGAAATTTACGATCAGAGGCCCTGCCGTTCTTGCCCTGGCACTGACCGTCTCCTCTACCATTCCGTCCTCGACCGTCACCTCATAGATCTCGCCATCCTCTTCCATTCCGGTAATTTCCTCAAGACGCTGGCTGTTCTCGTCCTGGTTTTCTGACGCGGAAGCTGTCTCCCCTGCCGTCTCCTCCGCATTGCTTTTCATGCCGGGCAAAACAGCCAGTCCCAGACACATGAAAAGCATACATATCAGTAACTTGCTTTTTCGTATCATTCTCGTATACTTCCCTCCTTAACCTTATCAATCATTTATTGAGTTACATACTGATACATTCTCAGCTTAACATGTTCTTTTCAGAGTTTCAAGCTAATTTTAAACAAATCCAGGCGTTATTGTATACACGTATACATTTCGAAATGTATCTCCTTCTATCCATAGATTTATTGACCACAGGAAAGGATAATCACTGGTCGGTTATCATGCCCGCTTTTATCAACCGGACAAATTTCTAATTACCTTTCCAAGTTAATCCATCTTTTTTGCAAGGGTAGCATAAAAACATAGCAGTATTATTGCAAAGAAAAATGAGCAAACAGATTATTCCGTTTGCTCATTTTTCTTTCCTTATCCCCGGTTTTCCCTCTGTTTCTAACCTTCTTACTACACTAGAGAGAACCAGGAACCCTTTTTTCCAATGCCGCTGGCCGGACTCGAACCGGCACGGTGTTACCCGCTTGATTTTGAGTCAAGTGCGTCTGCCAATTCCGCCACAGCGGCATGACGGTCCGGGAGTTACTCTCAGACCGATTAGTATCTTATCATATTTTTCGATGTTTTTCAACACCTTATTGCTTATCATTTTTTCTATGCCTTGTCCCCGATCAGTTTTTTGCCGATATCAAAGCAGTCAAAAGTAGCAAAATAATCGGAGGGTGTTTCTGCCCGCCGGATCAGCTGTACACCTCCATCCTCTTTCAGAAGAAGTTCTGCCGATCTCAATTTGCCGTTATAGTTGTATCCCATGGAAAAGCCGTGGGCTCCTGCATCATGGATGATAAGATAATCCCCGATATCAATCTTCGGCAGTTTACGGTCTATAGCGAACTTATCATTGTTCTCACAGAGTGATCCGGTTATGTCATAAACATGATCACAAGGTGCATTTTCCTTTCCGGCAACTGTGATGTGATGATAAGCGCCGTACATAGCCGGACGCATCAGGTTTGCGGCACAGGCATCCACGCCGATATACTCTTTGTACGTATGTTTCTCATGGATTGCCTTTGTGACCAGACAGCCATAGGGTCCCATCATAAATCTTCCAAGCTCTGTGTAGATAGCCACATCGCCCATACCCGCCGGAACGAGCACCTCTTCATATACTTTGCGCACTCCTTCGCCGATGGCACGGATATCATTGGGTTCCTGATCCGGTCTGTATGGGATTCCCACTCCGCCGGAAAGGTTGATGAATTTAATATGGACGCCCGTCTCGTCTTTCAGCTTCACTGCCTGTTCAAAGAGCACTTTTGCCAGCATAGGGTAATAATCATTTGTTACTGTATTGCTTGCCAGGAAAGCATGAAGACCAAACTCTTTTGCTCCTTTGCTCTTAAGGATCTTATAGGCTTCTGCGATCTGTTCTGTAGTCATACCATATTTTGCATCTCCGGGATTATCCATGATATCATTACTGATCTTGAACAGTCCGCCCGGATTATAACGGCAGCTTATGGTCTCCGGAATATGTCCGATAGCACTTTCAAGGAACTCGATATGAGTAATATCATCCAGGTTGATGATTGCTCCCAGTTTATCGGCAAGGATAAAATCCTCTTTCGGCGTATCATTGGAGGAGAACATGATATCCTCACCGCTTACACCGATAGCGTCTGACAGCATCAGTTCCGTATAAGAAGAGCAGTCGCATCCACATCCATACTCTTTCAGGATCTGGATCAGAAACGGATTGGGTGTTGCCTTTACCGCAAAATATTCCTTATACCCCGGGTTCCATGCAAAAGCTTCTTTCAATGCTTTCACATTCTCACGTATTCCTTTCTCATCGTACAGATGAAAAGGAGTTGGGTATGTTTTTACGATCTCCTCGATCTGTTCCTTAGTCACAAACGTCTTTTTTTCCATTTTTATTCTCCTTTTTGTATTTTGATCAGTTTTATCTCATTGGCAAGAGCATTTTTAAAAAGCAATACAAAATTTCTCCTCCCGGAATAGAGGCAGGTATTCATGCTTCCTTCTCCATATTCGCCGGAAAGCACATATTTTGAATCTGTTATGATGCCTATCTGGTATCCTTTCGATGCTGTCAGATACACGCGGGCACCGGCAACTTCAGAAGGTCCGTCCGTGATCACAACCACTTTCCTTCCCTCTGCCGAAAGTTCTTCCAGTATATCTGCAAAAGATGAGATACAGGCAGACGAGGCAGACATATAGACACGCTCTTTCGTGCCCTTAAGCAGATTGATCAGTTTATCGTGGATATTACCCTGTCCTTCTATGGTAATATATCCGTCTTCTCCCTGACTGTTTCCCGGAAGATTGACGGTCAGCCATTCCTTCTCCTCCTCCATCCGCCGGATCCGGTTGCCACAGAATTCTCCGGCCGGAACAGGAATGTATCTCTTCGCCGACTCCTCCACCAGATAGGCTGCTCCCTTTTCCACCAGTGCTGCCAGAGATGTATATGCATTGGATCTGGATATCCCCGCTTCCTTTGCAATCTCATATCCGGTCTGTTTTCCGTTCTGGAGAAGCTTTTCATATACAACGGCCTCCTGCCTTGACAGCCCGAAGTCTGTCAGATATTGTATCATTTTTGTCTCTTCCTGCACTCCACCACTCTCCCGGATTTTTCTTTAGTAGTTCTTTTCAGGAACACTATATATCAAATGCGTTATACTGTCAATAGGTTTCTTTTGTGTTTTTGAGAATCATTATCACATAAACAATAAAGAAAACTCCGGGAACACTTCCCGGAGCTCTGTTTATTCTACTGTTGCGATTCTCATCATATTGCTTGTCGTCGTATGTTCCTGCTTGATATTGGTAGACGGGATCCCTGCTGTCAGTACTACCACATCTCCCGGCTCAATATACTGTTTTACAGTAGCAAGTTCAATGGCATTGTTGCAGATATCATCTGTTGTATTGAACTGCATGGACTTCAGCGGTCTTACGCCCCAGTAGATGGACATTCTGCGCAACGTCCTTTCATTGGGGGTCACTCCAAGGATTTCCTGTTTCGGACGCATATTAGAGACAACTCTTGTAGTAGCTCCTGTAACAGACGGTGTGATAATGCATTTCGCATTCAGGTTTGCAGCCGCCAGTACAGAAGAATATCCGATCGCGCTGGAAAGTCCGCTCTTCAGGTGATCTCCCGCCCGGTTCAGCATCGCCTCATAATCCAGATGCTGCTCTGTGTTCTCAATGATATGGACCATCATCTGCAGAGCTTCCACCGGATATTTGCCCTGTGCAGTCTCACCGGAGAGCATCACTGCGTCTGTTCCGTCATATACCGCATTGGCAACATCTGTCACCTCAGCTCTGGTAGGACGGGGATTACGGATCATGGAATCCAGCATCTGCGTAGCTGTGATGACCGTCTTGAAATTGCTGTTACACTTCTGGATCATCATCTTCTGAAGGTAGGGAACCTCCTCAGCCGGGATTTCTACACCCAGGTCTCCACGGGCTACCATGATACCGTCTGCTGCACGGATGATCTCATCAATATTACGGATTCCTTCCGCATTCTCAATCTTGGCGATGATCGGGATATACGGAGCATTAAGCTCTTTTAAATAAGCTTTGATCTCAAGGACACACTCTGCATTACGGACAAAAGAAGCAGCGATAAAGTCGATGCCCTGTTCCACACCGAATCGTATATCATCTTTGTCCTTCTCTGTGATGGCCGGCAGTCTGACCGGTACGTTCGGCACATTCACGCCCTTCCGCTCTCCGAGCTCACCTCCATTTACCACTTCACAGACAATGTCATTTTCCTTTTTATGAAGAACCTTCAGAGCAATAAGTCCGTCATCGATCAGGATCGTCTTGCCTGCATCCACATCCTCTACCAGTCCTGTATAAGAAATGGAAACTTTCTTATCATCACCGACAATATCCTCTGTGGTCAGAGTAAATGTAGCGCCGGTCTGGAGCATAACTTTCTTTCCGTCTTTGAGAAGCCCTGTTCTGATCTCTGGTCCTTTCGTATCGAGCAGGATTGCAGTGTTTGAACGTTCTTCTTCGCGCAGCTGTTTGAGAAGATCCATCCTGAACTTCTGCTCCTCATGATCGCCGTGAGAGAAATTGAACCTGGCCACATCCATACCATTTTGAATCAGCTTTCTCATCAGTTCCTTGTCATTTGTATTCGGTCCCATTGTGCAGACCACTTTTGTTTTCTTCATTATGCCCTCTCCTCTTCTATTATTATTTTACATGCTCATGTGTGAACAGATGATCCTGACAGTATTCATAATTGCCTCTGCATTTTGAGCAGAACCGGAACTCCAGGTTAGGATCATCCAGCTCCGTGCGGCCACAAACAGCGCAGCGGTGCTTCGCCCCATTGGTATACGTCATATGAGGACGGGACTGACGCCTGAATCTCGCCTTGCGCGCCTGTTCCCTCGGTCCAAACCTTCTCATATTCCTGCTGGACAGGAAGAATATGATAAAGTTCAACAGGGACGCCGCAATCGCAACGCGAGTTGCCATCCCGCCCTGTACGAAATAGTACAGGGCCATTACTGCATAAACCAGCGCCATCCACTTCATCTTCACCGGCAGAATAAAAAACAACAAAACTTCCATGTCCGGATATATCGCCGCAAAAGCAAGGAAGATAGACATGGTGATATAGTTCGTACTGATCAGTCCCACCGTTGAAAGGGACACCTCATATCCGTAAATAAGAAAATAGAATCCGTAAAGGATAAAAGCAGCTATTACTGTAAAGAGGATTCCGGAAAAAATATAGACATTGTACCGGAATGTCCCCCATGTCCTTTCAAGCACTGTACCAAGAGAATAGTACAAAAGTACAAGAAAAAAGAGAGAAACCAGATTGCCCGAAGGCGGGATAAGCACCCATGATATCAATCTCCATACCTGTCCTCTCAGAATAAGCGCCGGTTCCAGCGTCAGCCAGCCCAGCAGATTTGGCATCAGCATCGCAACTGCATAACCGATCACGTAACCTGCAAGCAGGTAGACGGTCAGATTCGGTATCGCATAACGGCCTATTTTTCTTTCTAATTTATCCAGCCAGTTCAAATCCACATACTCCTTACCTGTTTTTATTTCTATACAATTGTACCGTCAGTCCCGTTGTTTGTCAAACAGATGTTGCAGGTTTTAATTTTCCTTTCCATTTCTTTAACATTTGCTTTATATTTCTCTTTATATAATTTACCCATATTGGAAAGGAATTATTTTGAAATCCCGCATAATAATGACAATTGTCTTTTTGATTCTCCTGTCGTATAATGTAAATTGTTGTAAATACGAAAACGCATTAAATATGAAGTAACTCATATAAATATTAACCAAAAAGACACAAAAGATTGGGGATTGTACTATGAATCATAACGAATTACATACTTTGGGAATCGATATTGGTTCCACCACAGTCAAGATTGCGGTCCTGGATGAGGAGAACGAAGTATTGTTTTCCGATTACGAGAGACATTTCGCCAATATCCAGGAGACATTATCTGATCTGCTGGGCCGTGCCCTCTATAAACTGGGACCGATCCAGGTCTCTCCAGTCATCACTGGAAGCGGCGGCCTGACTCTTGCAAAGAATCTTGGTATTCCTTTTGTCCAGGAGGTTATTGCAGTCTCTACTGCTCTGCAGGATTATGCTCCGCAGACCGATGTAGCCATCGAACTTGGCGGTGAGGATGCCAAGATTATTTATTTTGAAGGCGGAAATATTGAACAGCGTATGAACGGCGTCTGTGCAGGAGGCACAGGCTCTTTTATCGACCAGATGGCTTCGCTCCTTCAGACAGACGCATCTGGTCTGAACGAATATGCGAAGAACTATAAGGCACTTTACTCCATTGCTGCACGATGCGGTGTATTTGCCAAGTCTGACATCCAGCCGTTGATCAATGACGGCGCTTCCAAGGAAGACCTGGCAGCGTCCATCTTCCAGGCAGTGGTAAACCAGACTATCAGTGGTCTTGCCTGTGGAAAGCCGATCCGGGGACATGTGGCATTTCTGGGAGGACCGCTTCATTTCCTTTCCGAGCTCCGTGCTGCTTTTGTCCGCACACTGAAGCTGGACGACGAGCACACCATTGCTCCCAACCACTCCCACCTTTTTGCAGCCATCGGTTCCGCACTGAACTCGAAGAAGGATACGCCAATGGCTCTTCGTGAGCTGCAGAACCGTCTTGCAGGGAAGATCAAGATGGAGATCGAGGTGGAACGTCTGGATCCGCTTTTCGCTTCTACAGCGGAATACGAGGAGTTCACCGCCCGCCATGCGAAGCATCAGGTTCCGGTCAAGGATCTGGCCACCTACAAAGGTAAGGCATTTCTTGGAATCGATGCCGGTTCTACTACTACAAAGGCTGCACTGGTAGGCGAAGACGGAACACTTCTGTACTCCTTCTACCACAACAATGACGGTGATCCGCTTGGCACCACCATCACTGCCATCAAGGATATCTACAGCCAGCTGCCGGAAGGTGTTGAGATCGTCCACTCCTGTTCCACCGGATACGGTGAGGCTCTCATCAAGGCAGCCCTGATGCTGGATGAAGGAGAAGTAGAGACAGTGGCCCACTACTATGCCGCCGCTTTCTTCGAACCGGATGTAGACTGTATCCTTGACATCGGCGGACAGGATATGAAATGTATCAAGATCAAGAATCAGACCGTAGACAGTGTGCAGCTCAACGAGGCATGCTCCTCCGGATGCGGTTCCTTTATCGAAACTTTTGCAAAGTCTCTGAACTACTCTGTAGAGGATTTCGCTCACGAGGCTCTGTATGCTCAGAATCCTATCGATCTTGGGACCCGATGCACCGTGTTCATGAATTCCAAGGTAAAGCAGGCTCAGAAGGAAGGAGCTTCTGTTGCGGATATTTCCGCCGGGCTGGCCTACTCCGTGATCAAGAATGCTCTGTTCAAGGTAATCAAAGTTTCCAGCGCTTCCGAGCTTGGAAATCACATCGTTGTCCAGGGCGGTACCTTCTACAACAACGCCGTTCTGCGGAGTTTTGAGAAGATCGCAGACTGCGAGGCTATCCGTCCGGACATCGCCGGTATCATGGGAGCTTTCGGAGCCGCTCTCATTGCAAGAGAACGCTATGTGGACTGTGAAGGAACGACTATGTTATCCATTGACGACATCAAGTCGCTTGAGTACTCCACTACCATGACCAAATGCAGGGGCTGTACCAACGCATGCCGTTTGACTATCAATCATTTCAGCGGCGGCAGACGTTTTATCACCGGGAACCGCTGCGAACGCGGTCTTGGAAAAGAAAAGTCCAAAAACCAGATGCCGAACCTGTTCGACTACAAGTTCCACCGCTATTTCGATTACATTCCTCTGGAGGAATCCGAGGCAAAACGCGGTGTGATCGGCATTCCCCGTGTGCTGAACATGTACGAGAACTATCCGTTCTGGTTTACATTTTTCACCAAACTGGGGTTCCGGGTGGTGCTCTCTCCGGCTTCCACTAGAAAGATCTATGAACTGGGGATTGAGTCCATTCCAAGTGAGTCCGAGTGCTATCCGGCGAAGTTGGCGCACGGGCATGTACAGTGGCTGATCAATGAAGGGGTTAAACATATTTTCTACCCCTCTGTTCCTTATGAGAGAAATGAATTCGAGGATGCCAACAACCACTACAACTGCCCCATTGTCACCTCCTATCCGGAGAATATCAAGAACAATATGGATCCCATTGTACATGGAGAAGTGGACTTTATCCATCCCTTCCTCTCTTTCGCAAGCGAGGAGACTATCTCCTACCGCCTGATCGAGGAACTTGGAAAGAAGTTCGCCCTTTCTGATGACGAGATCCGTTCCGCTGTACATGACGCCTGGAATGAATTGGCGGCATGTCGTGAGGATATGCGCCGGAAGGGTGAGGAGACCATCAAGTTCTTAAACGAGACAGGAAACCGGGGCATCGTCCTGGCAGGACGCCCGTATCATGTTGACCCCGAGGTCAATCACGGACTTCCCGAGATGATCACCTCCTACAATATCGCCGTGCTGACCGAAGATTCTGTCTCCCACCTGCACCAGGTGGAACGCCCGCTGAATGTTATGGACCAGTGGATGTACCACTCCAGACTGTACGCAGCGGCAAACTATGTAAAAACAACCGAGAATCTGGAACTGATCCAGCTGAATTCCTTCGGGTGTGGTCTGGATGCAGTCACCACGGACCAGGTGGCAGAGATCCTGACCAATTCCGGTAAGATCTATACAACACTGAAGATCGATGAGGTGAATAATCTGGGGGCCGCAAGGATCCGTGTCCGCTCTCTCCTGGCAGCGATCCGCGTCCGGGATCAGAAGAAGAACCAGCGCGAGATCCGGCCGGCTTCCATCGAAAAAGTGCCTTTCACAAAGGAGATGCGCAAGACTTACACGATCCTCTGCCCGCAGATGTCACCTATCCATTTCGAGCTCCTGGAACCGGCATTCAAGGCTGCAGGATACAAGATCGAAGTGCTGCCAAACGATAACCGTCAGGCAGTTGATATGGGTCTGAAATATGTAAACAATGACGCCTGCTATCCTTCTCTGATCGTAGTAGGCCAGATCATGGACGCTGTCCTGTCCGGAAACTATGACACAGACCATCTGGCTGTCATTATCAGTCAGACCGGCGGCGGATGCCGTGCATCCAACTATATCGGTTTCATCCGACGCGCACTGAAGAAAGCCGGATACGGACATATCCCCGTGATTTCCATCAACCTGAGTGGTCTGGAAGCGAATCCTGGATTTAAGATCACGCTGCCACTTGCTATACGCATCGCATACGCCGCAGTATTCGGAGATATCTTCATGAAATGCGTTTACCGGATGCGTCCTTATGAAGCGGTACCCGG
>DXCZ01000014.1 GCA_019115765.1 Candidatus Mediterraneibacter stercoripullorum
TTCAGCTGATCTGTCAAGTGATTTTAAAGAAAAACTTGAGGAAATGTTACAGAAATATAGAGGTGAAACTATTAATTTTGATTTGAGAAAAGTCAGGAAATTCAAGGTATTTGAGTTTCCGAGACCAGACATACAGTGCAGGAGGTGGAGGACAGATGAGACCGGTCAGACTGACGATGCAGGCGTTTGGGTCATATGGGAAACAGACTGTGATCGATTTTGAACAGCCGGATCAGAATCTGTTCCTCATCACAGGAGATACAGGCGCGGGCAAAACTACGATTTTTGATGCCATCGTGTTTGCGCTTTACGGTGAAACGAGTTCCGGATCTAATAAAAAGGACGGGACAGAGCTGCAGAGCCAGTATGTGGGATATGATCTGCAGCCCTTTGTAGAGCTGGTTTTTTCAGAAGGAAACGGAGAGGACAGAGAAGAATATACGGTCCGGAGAATTCCAAGACATCTCCGTCCGCTGAAACGGGGCAAAGGCCTGAAGGAAGAAAGCGGATCCGTCTCTCTGACCATGCCGGACGGCACCGAATATCCTCAGAGGGAAACGGATGGAAAGCTGGAAGAGATCATCGGATTGTCAAAGAACCAGTTCATGCAGGTGGCAATGATCGCCCAGGGAGAATTCATGGAACTGCTCCGGGCAAAATCAGACGACAAGAAAGTAATCTTCAGAAAGCTGTTCCATACAGAATTGTATCAGAAGATCGTGGATGAGCTGGGCAGGCGGAGAAAGGAAAAACTGCAGGATATGGGACAGATCCGTACAGTGTGCCAGACAGAGGTCTCTCATATTATGATCCCGGAAATGTATGAGAGAGCTGATGAGATGGCCAGGCTGAAGCAGCAGATCGTGAATTCTGACAAGCTGTCAGCTGTCCATATGGAACAGCTGATGGAAATGCTGAAACAACTGTGTGAAAAACTGGAGGAACAAAAGGAGAAACTTTCGGGAGAATACAAGGATGCGGACAAGAATTATCTGAAGAAAAGGGATGATTATAACACTGCTGTCCAGGTAATCCGCAGATTTGAAGAACTGGAGCAGGCAGAGCAGACACTGACCGAATGCGAAGCTGCTGAACCGGAAATCAGAGAAAAGCTCCGGATGATCTCGGAAATCGGATCCGCGTATGAGATCCAGCCATACTACGACAGATTTTTGGATTCCGAGAAAATGCTGATGGAACTGAAAAAGAATCTGTCTCTTCAGCAGGAAGCTCTCCCCGGTCTGGATAAATATTACCGGAATGCTGCAGCAAAGGCGGATCTGGCAGCACAGCGCCTCAATGAAGAGAACCAGAAGTATACAAAGCTGTCTGAACGAGTGGAACAGGCTCTTGATCTTTTCAGAAAAATCAGAACTACAGAAGCGGAAGTGAAGAGTGCCGCAGATAAATGTGCCGAGACAGCCAGAGTGCAGAAGGCAGCTGAGAAGAAGGCTGCGGAGCTGGAAGAAAAGGAAAAGCAATGGCGGGAAAGGTCAGAAGAGCTGAAAGACGCCGGTACCAGCTATGTGCGATGGCAGATTGAGATGGAAAAAGCAAGGCAGGCTGCTGCAGATCTCATATCAGCGGAACAGATGGAGCGGGATGTAGAACAGAGGCGGAAAAATGCAGAAACGTCTGCAAATGCATATGTCAGAGCCAGTGAAGCCTATGAAAGCAGGAACAGGGAATATGAGTCTCAGAGAAAGTCATTTCTGAATGCTCAGGCAGGATTTATCGCAAGAGAGCAGCTGCGGTCCGGTGAGCCTTGTCCTGTATGCGGCTCTCTGGAACATCCTCATCCATGTGAGATCAGTGAGGAGCACCGGGAACTGAGCAGGGATACGTTAGATCAGATGGCGGAGGAGGTGGACAGACTCCGCTCAAAGCAGGAGAAAGCTGCCGCTGATTCCAGAACCTCGGCTGCGATTCTGACGGAGCGGGAATGTGCACTGAGAGGAGCAGTGGAAAAACTGGGCAGGAGACTGGCAGACATGTCTGGAAAAACGGACATGAAAGTCCGGGAACCCGGTGAGTCTGTGAGGACGGGGGAGCTTCTTGCAGGGTGGAGAACTACTCTGGAACAGCAGATCAGGGATCTTGAAGAAGAGGGAAAGAAGCGGAAAGCGGAAGCGGAAATGCTGTCCCGTCTTCAGAAAGCTCTGGAGAATACAGGGCCCGAGAAAGAGACTGCACAAAAAGCTGTGGAACAGGCTTCTGAATATGCGCTGGCGGCAAAGACGGCCCTTGCCGGAAAGCAGTCTGTTCTGGACAATCTTCTGAAGTCCGGGGATTATCAGACAGAGCAGGAGGCGAAGAACTCCCTCAGGAAGGCGGAAGAGATGAAGATAAAGGCAGAATCGGAATCCCGGCTTGCACAGGATGAGGAGCGGAAAGCCAGATCTGCAAAAGAAAACGCGGAGACCCTGATCCGCAGATATGAAAATGAGATCCCCGGAAATGAAGAAGAATCCGGAAAGAGAAAGTCAGCATATGAAAAGATACTGGAGGAGAAGAAACTGACAGAAGATCAGTGGAAGAGTCTGACAGGACAGTACACCCGCCGGCAGGCAGCACTTCTGCAGGAAGAGGTGGATGCTTATAACCGAAGGAAAGCTTCTGCCCTGAGCCTGCGGGAATCTTCCGCTGCGGCTGTGAAGGGAATGGAACGCCCTGTACCGGAACAATTGAAGGAGGAGCAGGGGGTGGCCTGGGAATGGCTGGAGAAATGCCGTGCAGCACTGGATCGTATTAAAGAACTGTCACATACAGATAGTAGAGTGTACAAGTCTCTGAAGCCTGCCCTGGAGGAACGGGGAAGAGTTGTCTCAGAGTATACCCATCTTGACGATCTCTATAATCTTCTGGGAGGAAAGGTTACAGGTGCACGCATGGATATTGAGACTTATGTGCAGCGTTATTATCTGGAACGTATCCTTCATGCTGCAAACAGGCGCTTCCGGGAAATGTCGGCAGGTCAGTTCGAACTGCGGATGAAAGGAATGGACATGGCAGGCGTGGGGAAGAACCGGGGACTGGACCTGATGGTTTATTCCGCTGTGACAGGGAAAGAAAGAGAAGTCCGCACTCTTTCCGGCGGCGAATCATTTATGGCTGCATTATCTCTTGCGCTTGGAATGGCGGATCAGATCCGGGAGAGTGCGGCATGTGTAAATCTGGACATTATGTTTATTGACGAGGGATTTGGATCCCTGGATGACAACTCCAGGGACAAGGCGGTCCGGGTGCTCCAGGACATGGCGGGGGGCTCCAGGCTGATCGGGATCATTTCCCATGTAACGGAACTGAAACAGGAGATTGAAGATCAGCTGATCGTCAGCAAAGACGAAGAAGGAAGCCATGTCCGCTGGCAGATCAGTTGAATACTGCCTTGAATAAACATTTATCTTAACGCGGTTGACATTACGTATACCTGAATGCATAATGGAGTTGGAATAAAGAAAATTATATTCAGACACTGCTGCGGATTGCTTCTCTCCTATATTTCCACAATCATGGCATCATAGATAAGTCGATATAACAGGCGCAACATCGGAGGTTAAAAATAATGATCAGACAAAATCTGCATACACACAGCATTTATTGTGACGGAAAGGATACCATCGAGGAAATGGTATGTGAGGCTGTCAGGAAAGGTTTTACGATTCTCGGTTTTTCCGGTCATGGTCCATGTGCGGTTGACGACTGTGCCATGAGTGAAAGCGGACTGGAGAAATATATCCGGGATGTTCATGCCGTACAGGAAAAATACAGAGACAAGATCCATATTTTCCTTGGCATTGAGGAGGATATGATGCAGCGGATCCCGTCGAAAGATCCGTATGACTATGTGATAGGAAGCAAGCATTTCGTTAAATTGAACGGGCAGGTGAAGAGCATTGATTATTCTGAGGCTGTGAGCAGAGAGATCGTTGAGATGTATAATGGAGATTTTCTCAGGTTCGCACAGGACTATTATGCAGATATCAGCAGAATGGCAGAGTTTGACGAGGTGGATATTATCGGACATTTGGATCTGCTCACAAAATTTAATGAAGACGAGAGCTTTATTTCTTTCCATGATCCTGCGTATCTGTCCTTTGCAGAAGAGTGCATTGACGTCCTCACAGGGGCAGGGAAGATCCTGGAGGTTAATACCGGTGCTATTGCCCGGGGCTACCGGCGTATGCCATATCCGGAAAAACAGCTTTTGTCCTATATACATGAGAAAGGCGGAAAGATTCTTCTGAACAGCGACTGCCATAACCGGATGATGCTGGACTGTTTTTACCGGGAGTCGCTGGAACTGATTCGTGAGTGCGGATTCACATCCATGATGTTTCTTACGGAGGAAGGGTTCCGGGAAGCTCCGCTTGATGAGTTCATATGAGTTTATGTTTGAGTTGAGAACACAAAATCAGGGGGAGCACAAATGGAGATTAATATAAATAAACCAGAAAGAAAAAAAGTAGAGCAGATGATGATTGTTGGAACGGTGATTTTTGTTCTTGTTATTATAGCTGTTATTAGCGGAGCTATGAAAGCAAACTATCATCTGGATGAATATTTGACATATGTTCTTGCAAATTCATCAAATGGCAGTAAAATTCAGCTTCAGGAAGGTGTTGCTTATACCGGGGATGATGCTTTTATGGATTATTTTACTGTCCAGAGAGGACACGAATTTGACTACGCGACTGTGTGGAAAAATCAGAGTGAGGATGTACATCCCCCACTATATTATGTTTTTGTTCATACGATATCGTCATTTTTCCCGGGAAGCTTTTCGAAATGGTTTGGACTGGCTGTAAATATTCTATTTTATATTTTGTCGGGAATATTTGTTTATATGATTTCTGCAAGGTTATTCAGAGATAGAATAAAGGCACTGATTATACTGATCATATGGGGAACTTCAGCAGGAATTCTCAATACTGTAGTTTTTATACGAATGTATATGATGGTAAGCTTTTTTATCCTTGCAGCCATTTATCTTCATCTTGATTTATATAAAAGGAAAAGGCCTGGGATAAAATTTTACACCCTGCTATTTCTGACGACTGTGGGAGGGGGACTGACCCATTATTATTTTGTGGTATTTATCTTTTTTACAGCATTTTATTATGTAATATTTCTTCTGGTACAGAAAAGATTTCGGGATTTATTACTATACATAGTAACCTATTTATTATCTGCGGGAACTGCTATCCTGATCTTCCCGTCTATGATCGATCAGGTGTTCTTCGGATACCGGGGCGAAGCCGCATTCGAAGCTATGGAATCAAATAGCAACTTTTTAAACACTATTTTTCAATATGCGTCGATCATTATTAGTAAAACGATGGGATATTCGCTGATCTTTTTTCTGATTTTAGCAGCAGGAATCCTGCTAATCATAAGAAGATTTAAAATTTCTGGGATAAAGAGGGGGATGAGGAAGATCTTTCGTCATCCGGCATCTGCGATGTTTCTTGTCTCTATTATGTATTTCCTTGTAATTGCCAGAATAGCACCTTACATTACTGATCGATATATTGCGCCAATCTTTGGACTTGTTTATATTGTAGTATTTACTGTATTGCTTAAAATTCTTTGCTTGCTAAAAATGAAAGAAAACAGAAAATATTTGTTTATGATTATAACTGGAGCTGTACTTCTGCCCCTGACCTGGTCACATGGAATAGAAAATCTATATCTCAATAGGCAGGAAGGGGTTCGTATTGCAGAAGAAAACAGCAATCTTGATGTTATATTTGTCTATGACGGCAAAATATGGAAATTG
Organism: Candidatus Mediterraneibacter stercoripullorum; assembly: GCA_019115765.1. GTDB lineage: Bacteria > Bacillota > Clostridia > Lachnospirales > Lachnospiraceae > Mediterraneibacter > Mediterraneibacter stercoripullorum. Next base: position 5,780 of record DXCZ01000014.1, read on the forward strand.
TGCCCGGATATTAAAGAATTGGATAAATATCATTCTTTTACTGTATTGAAAAAAGAAAATCTGGAAAATTATTTTCAAGAGAGTAATCTTGAAGGAAGTGAGAGTTACGTAGTATATATTTTGTATACCTTAGATCAAGAGGAGATTTTGTCGCAGATTCGGACAGCGGACAAAGATATTTCAACCGTGGAAATCCTTTACGACCCTGGAGATTCGGCGTCGTATGCGGCTTCTTATCTGATTTTACAATAAATTTATCAAATATATTTTCTATTTGTACGTAAGGAGAAATCTGTTATGAAAAAAATAGCTTTGATCGTTCCATGTTATAATGAACAGGAAGTCTTGCCTGTTTTCTACCAGGCAATTGATGAAATCAGTGCAAAGATGAATGCATATGAGTTCAGTTTCATTTTTGTAGATGATGGGTCATCAGATGCTACGCTAGATATATTGAAAAATTTTTCGGAATTTGATCCTCGGGTTATTTATCTGTCTTTTTCAAAAAATTTTGGAAAAGAGGCGGCAATCTATGCGGGACTTGTTAATGCAGTGAAGACTGTGGATTACATTACTGTAATGGACGCTGATATGCAGGATCCTCCGGAGCTACTTCCTGAAATGGTGAGATATATTGAAGAGGAGCATTACGATAGCGTGGCTACACGAAGAGTCAGCCGAAAAGGGGAGCCACCGATCCGTTCCTTCTTTGCGAGAATGTTCTACAGGCTTATGAAGAAAATATCAGATGCGGATATGATGGATGGGGCAAGAGATTACAGACTGATGACCAGAAGTATGGCTGAGGCCATAGTTAAGATGGAGGAATACAACAGATTTTCAAAAGGGCTGTATGGTTGGGTAGGTTTTAAGACAAAATGGATTTCCTTTGAAAATGTCGAACGGGCAGCCGGAGAGACCAAATGGAGTTTCTGGAAACTGTTAAAGTACAGCATGGATGGAATTATTAATTTCTCCAGCTTTCCTCTGAGGGTATCATCCTGGTGCGGGCTTTTTTTGACCTTTGTGTCTGTGATCAGTATTATTTTTATCTGTGTCCGTAAACTGCTGTATGGCGATCCGGTTTCCGGATGGCCGTCCCTGGTATGTATTATTGTATTCATAGGCGGAGTTCAGTTATTTTGTATCGGCGTGCTGGGACAGTATCTATCCAAGATGTATTTGGAAATAAAGAAGAGACCTCATTTCATTATCCGGGAATCAAACAGGAATGACAGTATTGTCAAAATCTCATAACATATAATCAATGGGGAATTACAGATGAAAAATAAGAAAGATATATTTGACAGACTGATGAGCATTAGGATTCTCAGGAGATTTCAGCCGCTTTATCAGCAATATAAAGAGGTGCTGTTATACCTTTTCTTTGGCGGACTGACTTTCCTGGTCAGTGTGGGTTCTTATATTTTCTTTGAATCAGCGGTAAAAATAATACCACTGATTGCAAACCTGTTCTCCTGGATTCTTGCAGTAACTTTTGCTTATGTGACGAACAGAGCCTGGGTATTTTCGGATACTGCCGGGACGTTTTCAGGAATCATAAAAGAAATTGCCGCTTTTTTTCTGGGGAGGGCAGCTACTTTGATCATGGAAGAAGTAATTCTGTTCCTTGGAATTACAGTAATTGGATTGGGGAGCATCCCTGTAAAGGTTGCTGCCCAGATCCTTGTTATTATTTCCAATTATTTTATAAGCAAAATGGCAGTATTTAATAGTAAAAACTGATCTGAAAAAAGACTGTATGCTTTACAGCGGATCAGCAGACATCTGAGATTGCCTGTAGGTGGTGTTTATATCGGATACCTCATACGTTACTCTTACATTAAGAAATGACCAAATAGTTCTTAATGTGAAGGAGTGACGGGCAATGAAAGGATATAATACAGCAAACGGCTACATGGGATATGTAAATGGAGAATATCAGCTTTTTGCATGTGAATCAGATTACAGAGAATATCTGGAAGGCTGACGGAGATGCAGGAATCTGATCGAAGAATAGCGTGAAAGAAGTCTGGAAGAATTTTTCACAGACTTCTTTTTATGTGTACAATAATTATCCCGGCTGTGATATACTTATTCAAGACGCGCTCACGTGATTCAAATATGGTGAAAAGGAATGAAAAATCATGCCCAAGGGAACGAATCAGAAATTTAAACTGTATCGGCTGGCGCAGATCATGCTGGAGAATACAGATGATGAACATTACATTACCATGCCGGAGATCCTGTCAGCGCTCGGGGAATATGAGATCACTGCAGACCGCAAGAGTATTTATAACGATCTGAGAGATCTGGAAGTACTGGGGATCGAGGTGGAGGGAGAACCGGTGGGGAACCGTTATCACTATCATGTGGTTGACCGTCCCTTTGAGCTGCCGGAGCTGAAGCTTCTGGTAGACGCCATCCAGTCTTCCAAGTTTATTACGGAGAGGAAGACAAATGCACTGATCAGAAAGCTGGAAAAGCTGGTCAGCAGATATGAAGCGGTAAAGCTTCAGCGGCAGGTCTATGTATCCGGCAGGATCAAGACGATGAACGAAAGTATTTATTATACGGTAGATGCAATCTATAATGCTATCTCCGAAAACAGGAAGATCCGTTTTCAATATTTTCAGTGGAACGTAAAGAAAGAACCGGAGCTGCGCCATAACGGGGCATGGTATCATATCAGTCCCTGGGGGCTATCCTGGGATAATGAAAATTATTATCTGGTCGGGTACGACTCGGATGCAGAACTGATCAAGCATTACCGGGTGGACAAGATGCTGCATATTCAGATGTCTGGCGAGAAAAGAGAAGGAAGAGAGTATTTTAAAAAGCTGGATATGGCGGACTATACGAAGAAAAGCTTCGGTATGTTCGGAGGCAGGGAACTCAGGGTGAAGCTGCTGGTCGAGAACAGTCTGGCAGGTGTGATCATAGACCGCTTTGGGAAGGACGTCATGTTCATTCCCGCTGATGAAGAGCATTTTACGGTAAATGTGGATGTAAGAGTCAGCAGTCAGTTTCTTGGCTGGATCTTCTCTCTGGGAGACAGGGTAAAGATCATCGCGCCGGAGGAAGTGGTGGATCAGGTCAGAAGAGAGATCAGACGGCTGGCGGAACAGTATGAGGAATGAAAGGTGGTATTTTATGGCCCTGTATGCATTAGGCGACCTTCATCTCAGCTTTCAGACAGACAAGTCCATGGACAGATTCGGAAGTGTGTGGAAGCATCATGAACGGAAGATAGAGAAATATGTAAACCGGATCGTCAGGCCTGAGGACACACTTGTCCTGACCGGCGACCATTCCTGGGGAAGGAAGCTTCTGGAGTGCCGTGAGGATCTGGCTTTTATTGAAAGGCTGCCCGGACATAAGATCCTGCTCAGAGGAAATCACGATATGTTTTGGGATGCGAAGAAGACAGAGCGGCTCAACGAAGAGTTCGCAGGAAGTCTGTTCTTCCTCCAGAATAATTTTGCATCTTATCAGGATTATGCTCTGGTAGGAACCAAGGGGTATACGTTTGAGGGTCCTTTCTATCTGGACCGTTGGGGAAATATAACCGGCTGGGATGAAAAGAAGGAAGAACAGGCAGTGAAGCTTGTAGCCAGGGAGATGGACCGGCTGAGGGAATCCTTCCGGCAGGCGAAAGAAGCTGGATATCGGAAATACATTATGTTTCTTCATTATCCGCCTACCAACATAATGGAGGACAGTTCGCCCTTTACAGAAATTGCAGAGGAATATGGAGTTACCGCTGTAGTCTATTCCCACTGTCATGGGGAGAGCAGGTTCGGGGACAGCATCCGCGGCGAATACCATGGCATCCGGTATATGCTGGTATCCGGCGATTTCCTGGGATTCCGGCCGGCACTTGTGCTGCCGTAAAACAACAAGAGCTGCTTCAATATGAGCATGCAAAATGCCAGAAGCGTTCCTCGGGGATGACCGGACAGGCTGTGAGAAGGACGAATGAGAAGGCTGAGTGAATGAAAAGGTACTGGAGAATCTGAAAGCATATCAGAATTCATGACCAGACAGAAAAATGAAAGGTGTGAGTCTATGGCATCCGATAGAACAGATGAACTGTATCATCTGATGAAGAGTAAAGGATACCCTGAAGAATTCTGCAGGGAAATCGCATACAAATATATGAACACAGATTATACAGCTACCAGGATGATGGGTTACCTTTATCGGGTGAGTAACCCGAGACTGGAAGATCTGGTGGACGAAATGCTGGCTATATTAAGCGACAGACAGCAGATCATCCAGAAGAAAGAGCTGGAACATGCTCAGTCGGTGATAAATGATATTTACAGAAACGGATTATGAGGAAAAGAGGAGAAGGACAATGAGACTGTTTATTGCAATCTGTCTCTCCGAAGAAATGCAGAAAGCTCTTGTCACGTGTATGCATGACCTGAAAAAGCAGGGGGTAGAAGGCAACTATGTTCCTGCCCGGAATCTGCACATGACACTGGTGTTTATCGGGGAATATGACGATCCGGGTAAGATAAAGGAAATAGTAAAAAATGTGCCGGTTCCCCAGTGCAGACTGGTTCTTTCTGAAAAAGGGAACTTCGGAAATATCCTGTGGGCGGGTGTGAAAGGAAACCAGAAACTGAAAACTTATGTAAAGGATCTGAGAACAGCGTTGAAAGAAGGGGGAATTCCTTTTGACAATGATAAATTTGTCCCTCATATCACGCTGATCCGGAAGACCTCAGCAAAGAAACCCTATCAGGTCCATCTGCCGAAGGCAGAGATGACACTGAAAAAAGTATCTCTGATGAAGTCGGAGATGAAAAACGGCAAGGTAATATATCGGGAAATGTAAAATCGGTCTTTATAATATAGGCATTTGGCTGTATAATATATCAGACATGCGGGATGATCAGAAATTTCCCGCGGAGGAGGAGAAACGAAATGAAAATTGCAGTAACTTATGACAATGGAAACATATTTCAGCACTTTGGGAGAACAGAGTTCTTCAAAGTCTATGACGTAGAGGATAATAAGGTTGTCTCCAGCCAGGTGATCGGTTCTAACGGCGTCGGCCACGGAGCTCTGGCAGGGCTTCTGGCTGATCAGTCTGTGGATGTGCTCATCTGCGGAGGCATCGGCGGCGGAGCACAGGCGGCTCTTGAAGAAGCAGGAGTCGAGCTGTGCGCTGGTGCGGAAGGTGATGCAGACCAGGCAGTAGAAGCTTATCTTAAGGGAGAACTGGTTTCTTCCGGCGCAAACTGTGATCATCATCATGAGGAAGGACACTCCTGCGGTCACCATGAAGAGGGACACGGCTGCGGTCATCACGAAGACGGTCATTCCTGCGGAGACAGCTGCGGAGGCGGATGCGGAGCTCAGCCTGCCCTGACCGGCAGAAACGTAGGAAAGACATGCCGCACTCATTACAGAGGAACCTTTAACGACGGAACACAGTTCGATTCCTCTTATGACCGCGGAGAACCCCTTGAGTTTGTATGCGGAGCAGGACAGATGATCAGAGGATTTGACGCCGCTGTGGCAGATATGGAAGTGGGACAGGTTGTAGATGTTCATCTGATGCCCGAGGAAGCATACGGCATGCCGGATCCCAATGCTATATTTTCCATAGAGATCGCACAGCTCCCGGGCTCTGAAGATCTGGAAGTTGGCCAGCAGGTCTATCTGTCTAATCAGTACGGTCAGCCATTCCCGGTTAAGGTAATGGCAAAGGAAGAGAAGACCATTACTTTTGACGCTAACCATGAGATGGCGGGAAAAGAACTGAACTTCCGGATCGAGCTGGTAGAAGTGAAATAAGCGACTTGTTTCCTTGAATAATGGCAGGTGCTTTCAGTATGAATAAACAGTCAAGTCTGTTTCGGGAAATTTCGATAGAAACAATCAGGAATATTTTTGTTAATACATTGCAGGAAGAAATAATCTGGGATGCCTCACTTCTGGATGGAGGTATGTTTAATACAACGTATCTTGTGGAATATAGTCCTTTTCATAAGAAAGCTGTCCTTCGCCTTGGCCCTGTAAATCGTCATCTGATCATGGGGTTTGAAGAAAATCTGATGGACGCAGAGGAATATGTTTATTCCGTATGCAAAGACATTGGTGTTCCCTGTTCCAGGGTTCTTGTTTGTGATACATCAAAGAAGAAAATCGACAGAGACTTTATGATTGTAGAATATATTCCGTCTGTCGTTATGCTAAAAGCTGATCTGACAGATGAAAGGCGCAGATATTTATATCGACAGATGGGAATATATCTTGCAAAAATACATCAGGTTACGAATGAACATTTCGGCTTTTTATCACGGATTCGCGATGGGATAATGTTTGAAAAGTGGAGTGATGCACTTATTTTTGAAATTGAGGACATAGCGGAACGGCTGGAACGATCAGGTGGATTAGATGAGAAAGAATCACTTTTATTAAAAAGCTGTTTTTATAAAAGCAGAGACCTTCTTGATGAAATCAAAATTCCACACCTGCTTCATACAGACTTGTGGGAAGGAAATGTTCTTTTGGATAAAGATACATTGGAAATTGCAGCAATTATCGATAGCGATAGGGCAGTATTCGGAGATGTGGATTTTGAATTTTCAAGTCCGTGGATGGAGAATCAGAATCTGAAAGAAGGATATGACTCTATTCGGGAAAAAACAACTGTTCCAAACGACCTGAAGCGTCGGCAGCTTTATCGTATGTTCTTCTATCTTATGGAAGCATATGTGGGATTTGGCGAGTATAATAACCCGGATTTGTACAAAACCCGTAAACGCCAACTGATGGATGAGGTGGAACGTTTTGCAATATAGTCTTTTAAGATTCAGATGAAAAATATTCCGCGGGAATTTCAACGGTTACAATATATCGATTTACACAACTGGATATTCAACGTTATCAGTGTCATACAGAAAAAAACAGGGAATCTTGAGATAGGTCCCCTGTTTTTCTGTATGATACCATGCTGTATTTTGGTTCACTTTTTACAGCACCATTGGCGACCATCTTTTCAGCCCAGGCGATCTGTTCCGCATGGGCAGCCTTCTGGTATGCGGCATATTTGGGGGAATAGGTTATGATTAGCCGTTGATGGAGCTTTTTTGTGGTGTACGGCTCATCTTTATCTGGGCCTGGAGGACGCGGTGGATGAGTTAAAGCGGGTGGAAGAATTGGAGAACGCCAGGAAGGAAATGGGGCATGCGACAGACTGGTTAAAAATGCCTAGGCTGTATGATACAGTAATGAAAGCACCTAAAACTAGAGAAGGAATCTCAGCCTTATTTTGGCTTGAATATCTAGCAGAGAAAAGGAGTAGTGAACAAAAATATGTTAGCTATGATGAATACTGCAATAATTTCTCGAAGGGAAATTGGAGAGCATACAAGGCAAATACAAATGATTTAACAGAAGAAAATTTTCATTGGTTGTGTAAACACTTGGCATATTTTATGGGGAGAACAACGGATTTGAAAAAACGAAAGCGTTATATACAAGTAATGGTGAACCCATTGTTAAAGGAGTTTGTTGGCCAAACAGAGAAAGAGTTATTGCGTTTGCAAGAAGAATTGCCATTTGATAATGTAGATAAGCTGAGAAATTTATATGAAATTATTAATCAGTATTTTATAGAATTTCAAAAAGCATATATTCCTCGATGAATTGAAACCATTAAAGAACAGAGGTGAATTTTTAAATTTCATCATTAAATGTTATCAAAAAACGTAAAATCTAATTCGCAGTTTTATAGATTTATGCTAAAATAGGACAGTAGTAACACACCCCCATTCTTACTACGTTTTTACTACTTTTGGCGGCCTCAATATGCCGCATTTTGCCCCGTTTTGCTTATTCTGTGATTGTTTTAACAATCTCAGCGGCAGCTACATACCCGGCAAATCGCGGCAAAACAGGGCAAACTAACGCAAATCAGGAGGACTTTAAAATATGATAAGAATACTTTTCGTCTGCCACGGCAATATCTGCCGTTCCACCATGGCCCAATATGTTATGCAGCATCTGGTTGACCTTGCCGGTCTTACAGACTCATTCTACATTGATTCCGCGGCGACCAGCCGGGAAGAGATCGGGAACCCGCCACACTATGGTACCCGGCGGAAATTAAAAGAGGTCGGTATCCCCTGCGGCGATCACCGGGCCCGCCAGATGCGCCGTGATGAATATGATGATTTTGACTACATTATAGGAATGGATACGTGGAATCTCAGAAACATGATGCGCATTCTTGGATCGGATCCGGATGGAAAGGTATCCAAACTCCTGGATTTTACAGGAAGGATGGATGAAGATATCGCAGATCCCTGGTATACCGGAGATTTTGATGCGACATACAGGGACGTAAAAGAGGGCTGTGAAGCCCTCCTGAATGAATGCCTCCTACGACTCTAAAGCGTAGGAGAGCAGCTTTTTTAAATTGTTGTGGAACTGCCGGTTCCGGGAACGGATCTTCATCTTTTCAGAATTGGTTTTGGTACGCTCTACATAAGCGGCATATCTGGAAAACAGTGCGAGATAATCCATATCCTGTTTCTGACCCCAGCGGATCAGCACCCAGTTCATTGCGTCCGGATTCCAGTACTGCATGGGAATCCCGGCCATTTTCAGAACAGTTATATACTGTACAGCCTGGACGGACAGATCTGCGATCTGCCGGCTGCAGGACAGTTCTTCCTGGCTGCCTTTACTGATCCGGCGGAGGAATTTACGTGAAATGCTTTTCTCCTTGGCGTCCATTTCCATAAGCTTCAGGCTTTCCTGCAGTGTCTCATTGAGGCGGGTAGCAGCATTCCAGTAAGTTACGAAGGAAGAAGAGCCGCTTTTCGTCTCTTTTCCTTTTTCCGGGCCTACTGTAAAAGTCCGGAATATACGCTGAGGCTCTCCGAATACCTCGTGATTGTAAGCTTTGCGTTTCTCAGGATTGGAAAGTACCTGATAAGCTTCCAGGATTTCCTGCATAAAAGCAGTTGTGTCAATATCTTTATGTAAATTTGCATCCGGGTGGTATACCTTTGCCAGTGCGTTTTTCGCACTTGTTATTTCTTCTAAAGTCGCATCTCTGGAAACACCTAAAATATCATAATAAGTGTGAGATTTCATTGTGACCTCCTTATTAATCTTACCCTTTTGGCACACGGTTCTGCTGCGCCATTCTCCCACGGTTAACTATACGCCAGGAAATGGAAAAAGTCAATTGTAGCAAATGCCGTAAAATTCAGAAAAAAGAGGCAATTATAAGGTCATATTTCCGTGAGAACCTGACTATATTGGTAACAGACGAAATCGCAGAGGAGATTTTGAAATGAAAAAAGTAATGGCAGCTGTTCTTGGAATGGTGCTCCTGCTGCATTGCCTTTGCTTCAATTTGGAAAGTGTATATGCCCAGCCGGAAACAGATTCTTTCCAGGCGGAAGAGCAGGAATCTTCTGATGACAGCGCTGCGTCGGTTGAAGTGAATTCCCCTTCTGCTCTTCTTATGGAGGCATCCACCGGAACGGTCATATTTGAGAAGGATGCAGACACGCCGAGACCTCCGGCAAGCGTGACGAAAGTGATGACGCTCCTGCTGATTTTTGATGCTCTGGAGAGTGGCGCAATTCAATTGGAAGACGAAGTGACAACGTCAGAATATGCTGCCTCTATGGGCGGCTCCCAGGTGTTTCTTGAAGCTGGTGAGGTTCAGACAGTGGAAACGCTTATCAAGTGTATTTCTGTGGCAAGCGCCAACGACGCCTGTGTGGCAATGGCAGAGTACATATGCGGGAACGAGGAGGAGTTTGTCAGTAGAATGAATGAACGGGCGGCTGATCTTGGAATGAATAATACTCACTTTGTCAACTGTAATGGACTGGACGCCGAGGGGCATGAGACGAGTGCGCGTGATATTGCCATCATGTCCAGGGAACTGATCACAAAGTATCCTCGGATCCATGATTATTGTATGATCTGGATGGAAAACATTACACATAAGACAGATAAAGGGACATCTGAATTCGGACTGACAAACACAAATAAACTGGTCCGGCAGTATGAATATGCCACCGGTCTTAAAACAGGTTCGACAGGTGATGCCGGCTTTTGTGTCTCTGCCACGGCTGAGAAGAATGGAGTGGAGCTGATCGCTGTTATCATGGCGGCTGATAATTCGAAAACCCGTTTTAAGGATGCAGTGACACTGTTAAATTATGGATTTGGCAAATGTCAGCTTTATACAGATGAAGCTATGCCGCAGCTGCCGCCGGCAGAAGTGGTAAATGGCGTGGAAGAGCAGGTGGATCTGGAATATGCAGAGCAGTTTACCTGGCTGGATACGACAGGTGCAAATCTGAACCTGATCGAGAAGTCCATGCAGATCACGGAACCTCTGAAGGCACCTTTGAAAAAGGGAGATGTCGTGGGCAGATGTACATACACTCTGGACGGGGAAGAAATCGGAGGAGTAGATATCATCACAAAGTCAGATGTGGAAGAAGCAGGACTGATGGACTATTTAAGATTTGCTGCTGAGTCCTTTCTTCTCTGAAAATTTCAGGTTGTTCTGCGGCAGAGGATGCTTTATAATCAGAAATACATCTATCATTATTGGCGCAGCAAGTGCGTCAGAAAGAGGGAAATATGAATTACGCGAAGATGATCGATCATACATTATTAAAACAGGAGGCGACTAAGGGGCAGATTAAAAAGCTGTGCGAGGAAGCTGTGAACTATGGATTTCATTCGGTCTGTGTGAATTCCAGTTATGTATATTATTGTGCCGGACTTCTGAAAGGGACGGGAGTGAAGGTGTGTACAGTAATTGGTTTCCCGCTGGGGGCCATGTCTACGGAGGCTAAGGCTTCAGAGGCCAGGCTGGCAGTACAGGATGGCGCGGAAGAACTGGATATGGTGATCCACGTTGGAATGATAAAAAGCGGCGACTGGGATCATGTGAAGCAGGACATTGCCTCTGTTGTCGAGGCAGCAGAGAAGAAAGCACTTGTGAAGGTTATTCTCGAAACCTGCCTTCTGACTGAAGAAGAGATCGTAAAGGCGTGTCAGGTCAGTATGGAGGCGGGGGCGGACTTTGTCAAGACGTCTACAGGCTTCTCGAAGGAAGGAGCCAGAGAAGAAGATGTGGCGCTTATGAGAAGAACTGTCAGCGACAGGATGGGAGTTAAGGCGTCCGGTGGTATCCGTACGAGAGAGGACGCGGAACGCATGATCCGTGCCGGTGCTGATCGACTGGGAACAAGCTCGGGAATTGCAATTCTTGAAGAGGAAATCACAGATTAATGAGGAGTGTATTAAGAAATGCGCCTTTTTCGCGAAAAATCAGAAGGAGAGGAACTTCAGTATGACGGCAGGAACGGGAATTGTATGGATAATACTGGCTGCTGTTGCAGTGATTCTGATCATGGCAGCTGTGATTGAAATCTATCGGGAACTGCATTATTTTGTTGTGACCCATTACGAGATCCATCCGGAGAAACTGTCCGGTACAGGCTCCTCTGTCAGAATTGTATTCCTCAGTGATCTTCATAACAAAGTGTATGGCGAAAAGAATGATGTCCTTTACCGTGCGGTAAAAAGAGAAAAGCCGGATATGATTCTGATCGGAGGGGATATGCTGGTCGGGAAAGAGGATGTTTCGTACAGACCTGCACTGGAGTTTGTGCGGAAACTGCCTGATATATGCCCGGTGTTTTATGCCAATGGAAATCATGAGCAGAGGATGAAAGAAGAGCCTGAACAATATAAGTATTCATATAAGAAGTATAAGGAATCGCTGAAAAGATACGGCGTACGCTTTCTGGAAAATGAGAGTGCCAGTGTTCGGATGAAAGGGATCAATTTTGTTGTATCAGGGCTGGAGCTTCCGCTGGATTCTTACAGGAAGTTTTCAAAATCTTCTGTTACCAGTACGGATCTGACCAGACAGCTGGGCTTTGAGCCATCAGCTTCAAAACAGTCGATATACAGCAGTTATCATATCCTTCTGGCTCATAATCCATCCTATATGAAGGCGTACAAAGAATGGGGAGCGGATCTGATCCTTTCCGGACATCTTCACGGAGGGATGGTTCGACTTCCGGGTATCGGCGGGGTCATAACACCTCAGGCTTTTTTGTTTCCCAGATATTCCGGAGAAATGAGAGAGGAAGGACAGCAGACTGTGATCGTAAGCCGCGGGCTCGGGACGCATACGATCAATCTTCGGCTCTTTAATTCAGCGGAAGTGGTCTCCCTGAAACTGGGCGAGTGAACAAGCGTATTTCTGCAGTGAAGCAGCAGTATGACAGCCTGTGGAGAACAGGATATGCTGCCGTACAGAGTTTTTTGCCTGAAAAATATTGTAAAAGCCCGTGAATTTTATTATAATCAAATATTAGCATGTCCTGAAAAAGGACTGACGGAATAATGGCGCTGTCCGGTCGAAGGACAGTGCGGGCTTTATCTGGACAAGTACAGGAGAAAATATGGGAATACCGGTTAAACTTGAAGCTTTTGAAGGTCCTCTGGATCTGCTTCTTCATCTGATCGAAAAGAATAAAATTGACATCTATGATATCCCGATCGTTGAGATCACCAATCAGTATATGGAATATATTCAAGCCATGCAGAAGGAAGATCTGAACGTTATGAGTGAATTCCTTGTCATGGCAGCTACCCTTCTCGATATCAAGTGCAGGATGCTTCTTCCGAAAGAGGTAACGGAAGAAGGCGAGGAAGTTGATCCGCGGGCAGAGCTGGTAGAGCAGCTTCTCCAGTATAAGATGTACAAATATATGGCGAATGAGCTGAAGGAGCGGGAGAGCGGAGCTGATCTTGTCATGTACAGAAATCCGGATATTCCGGAAGAAGTGCTTGAATATGTTGAGCCTGTTGATCTGGACTTGCTGCTGGATGGGCTGTCGCTGGCACGGCTGAGCAGGATCTTCCAGGATGTGATGAAGCGCCAGACGGATAAGATTGACCCTGTACGCAGCAAGTTTGGAAAGATTGAAAAGGAAGAGGTCACGGTTTCTGACCGGTTTACCTATATACATGAATACATGGACAGACACAGGAGATTCAGTTTCCGACAGCTTCTGGAAGAGCAGCACAGCAAATTGTACATCGTGGTTACATTTCTGGCTATCCTGGAAATGATGAAGCTGGGAGAGATTCGTGTGGAACAGGAGTACAATTGCGGAGAAATTATGATTGAAAGGACTGGAGACAGGAATGGGGATTGAGAAGCTGCAGGCAGCGGTTGAAGCGATTCTGTTTACAATGGGAGATTCGGTAGAACTTTTCAGGATCGCAGCGGCCATCGGTCATGATGAAGAGACAACCAGAAAGATCATTCATAATATGATGGACCGGTATGACGAGGAGGATCGTGGCGTCCGGATCATAGAACTGGACGGAGCCTTTCAGATGTGTACAAAAAAGGAGATGTATGAATATCTGATCCGTGTGGCAAAACAGCCGAAAAAATATGTTCTCACGGATGTATTGCTTGAAACGCTGTCTATCATTGCTTATCGGCAGCCTGTGACAAAACTGGAGATTGAGAAGATCCGAGGTGTCAAGTCGGATCACGCGGTGAACAAATTGGTAGAGTATGGACTTGTAGAGGAGACGGGAAGACTGGATGCACCCGGGCGGCCCATCCTCTTCGGAACAACAGAGGAATTTCTACGAAGATTCAGCGTGCATTCTCTGGATGATCTTCCGACTCTGGATCAGGAACAGATCGAACACTTTAAAGAAGAAGCCGAAGATGAAGCGCAGCTCCGCCTTGATATCTGACAGGGGTTACGGCCTGATATCGTGCGGAAGGTAAGTCTGTCATACGGAAGCAGAGCGCGGCATATATTCTCAATGAGACAATAGGGCGGGAGTGAAGCCCGGCATGAAATCAGAAAATAATAAAAAGAACGGGATGACGCGGAGGAAGCGCAGGATACTGGCGGCAGTACTTTCTGCCGTATTTGTATGGACTGCCTGTGTTTACTGCGCGGCTGCACAGACGGAAGTGAAAGCAGAGGTGAAGCCTTCTGACCTGTACGCCCAGTCAGCAGTCCTTATGGATGCGGACACAGGGCGTATTTTATTTGCAAAAAAGGGACAGGAAGAGCTCCCGATGGCAAGCACGACGAAAATCATGACATGTATTCTTGCCCTGGAAAACGGAGGGCTTTCTGATTTGGTAAAAATAAGCGGCGAGGCAGCAAGTCAGCCGCAGGTAAAACTGGGTGCAAAGGAAGGACAGAAGTTTGTTCTGGAAGATCTGCTCTACTCAATGATGCTGGAATCTCATAATGATTCTGCTGTAGCAATCGCAGAGCATATCGGAGGAAGCGTACAGGGGTTTGCCGATATGATGAATGATAAGGCGGAGCAGCTCGGCTGTACGGATACATATTTTATCACACCGAACGGACTGGATGCACAGGATGCACAGGGGATTCATCATACGACTGCAGAGGATCTCGCGAGGATCATGAAATACTGTATCATGGATTCCGGGAAAAAGAATGAATTCCTTCATATTACTCAGACGTCTGCTTATACTTTCAGAGACAGTGACGGCAACGGTTCCTACAGCTGCACCAATCATAATGCTTTTCTGAACATGATGGAGGGCGCACTGTCCGGCAAGACCGGATTTACGGCGGACGCCGGTTATTGTTATGTGGGAGCGCTGAGACAGGATGAGAGAACTTTTATTGTGGCTCTTCTGGCCTGCGGATGGCCGAATAATAAGGGGTATAAATGGACAGATACAAGGAAACTGATGCAGTATGGGCTGGACAATTATCTTCTCAGACAGGTGGATGCAGAGGATATGACGTTTTCCGTCCGGGTGGAAAATGGCTTTACAGATGGATTTCCCGATCCGGAGCCGGCAGAGCTGACAGTATCTGCTGAAGCGGAACCTTTTCAGGTCCTTCTGAAAAACGGCGAGGATGTACGACGGGAATGCACAGTTCCGGAAATTATTTCCGCTCCGGTCAAAGAAGGCGATGTCCTGGGAACTGTGACATTCAGTATAGATGGCATTATCCTGCAGGAATATCCGGTGAAAGCAGATGAAACAGTAGGGGTAAGAGATGCGGCTTCCTGTATCCGGTATGTCAGAGACCTGTTTCTAATGGCTGGTTGATTTTTTCTAAGAGCGATGAGAATACGGGAAAATGATCGTTTGAGCATAAGGTAGGTCTTTACAAATTAACAAAAAGATAAAAAAGATCAATTCAAATGATTAATTTCACCACTGGTATAGATGAGAAATGTATGATAGTATATGTGAAGATAAAATCAAACAATAAAATTGATGAAATATAAGGAGAAAGGCTACTATGGAAAACTGGAAGAAATATGAAAAGACTTATTTTATGCCGCCCGAGCCGTGCTATGACTGGGTGAAGAAGGATTCAATTGATAAACATCCGATCTGGTGCAGTGTTGATCTGAGAGATGGAAATCAGGCTCTGATCGAACCAATGAGTCTGGATGAAAAGCTTGAGTTTTTTCAGCTGCTTGTAGATGTCGGATTTAAAGTGATCGAGGTTGGCTTTCCGGCTGCTTCAGAGACAGAATATCAGTTTCTCCGGACATTGATCGAACAGAACATGATTCCGGATGACGTAACGATCCAGGTGCTTACTCAGGCAAGAGAACATATCATTAAACGGACCTTCGATGCCGTAAAAGGAGCACCGCATGCGATTATACACGTATACAATTCGACTTCTGTTGCTCAGAGAGAGCAGGTATTCAGAAAGAGCAAGGACGAAGTCAAGAAGATCGCTACAGACGGGGCAGAATTGCTGAAGAAATTGGCAGAAGAGACAGAAGGAAATTTCACATTCGAGTACAGCCCGGAAAGTTTCCAGGGAACAGAAGTGGATTATGCCCTTGAGGTCTGCAATGCAGTACTTGATATCTGGTCTCCAACGCCGGATAACAAGGCAATCATCAATCTGCCTACAACAGTTGAGAATGCAATGCCTCATGTGTTTGCATCCCAGGTGGAATATTTCAATAAACACCTCCTCCATAGAGACAGCGTGATCCTGTCTCTGCATCCGCACAATGACCGTGGATCTGGTATCAGCGATGCGGAGCTGGGGATCCTTGCCGGAGCAGACCGAATCGAAGGCACACTCTTCGGAAACGGTGAGAGAACTGGTAATGTAGATATCATTACACTTGCCATGAACATGTTCTCTCAGGGGGTGGATCCCGGACTTGATTTCTCTAATATGAGCGATATCTGTGAGGTGTATGAGCGGGTGACTAGGATGAAAGTCTCTCCGAGACAGCCATATGCCGGCGAACTTGTATTCACAGCATTTTCCGGATCTCATCAGGATGCCATCGCAAAGGGAATGGCATGGCGTGAAGAGAAAAATTGTGAGACGTGGACAGTTCCCTATCTTCCCATTGATCCTCAAGATGTGGGACGCAGATATGATTCAGATGTTATCCGTATCAACAGTCAGTCCGGAAAAGGCGGTGTGAACTATATCCTGAAACAGAGCTTCGGCATCAGCCTTCCTGACAAGATGAAAGAAGAGGTCGGATATCTTGTGAAAGACGTTTCCGACAAGGCTCACAAGGAGCTTACTCCCGATCTTGTCTACCGGATCTTCGAAGATCATTATATCAATGCAAAACCGATTTTTTCTGTTGATGAATGTCATTTCAAGCAGGAGGACGGCATCGTAGCAGAAGCAACGATACATCACAACGGTAATAATCTGAAGATCACTGGTGTCGGGAACGGACGTCTGGATGCAGTCAGCAATGCCATCAAGCATTATTTTGACGTGAGCTATGAACTGGAATCATACGAAGAACATTCTCTTACGAGAGGTTCTTCCTCCAGAGCGGTTGCATATGTTGGGGTGATCTGTAATAAAAAGCGCTACTGGGGTGTCGGCATCGACGCGGATATTATTAAGGCGTCGATAGAAGCTCTTGTAGTTGCCGTGAATAAGATAAAAGAGGTTACTGAATCACAGGTGGATAAGGATGAACGCCTTCTGGAGATCACGAATTACATTTATGCAAATTATAAAGATGTGACTCTCGATGATCTGGCTGAGAAGTTCTTCCTTTCAAAGCCTTATCTGTCAAAATATATCAAGGAAAAATCGGGGATGACATTCGGAGATATTCTGAAAAAGGTCCGGATGAAGAAAGCACGCGCCATGCTCAAGAGCAGCAGTGCTACGGTTGAAAGCATAGCCGAATCTGTAGGATATCAGAATGTGGAACACTTCAACCGTGTTTTCAAAAAGATGTATAACATAACACCTGTCCAGTATAGAAACCGGAAGTAAGCTGATAGTTCAGCGGCTGACGGGTAGATCTGGCGGGATTTTTACGGGGCGAAGACGGCCGCTCGAAGTGAGGCGTCTTCGCCCCCCGCCCTGTCCATCCTTTTTGTACTTTTTTATGAAGGAATGTACAGAAAGGATGGATTTTATGTGAAAAATTTGTCAGATAAAATGAATTTTGAATTGAAATTAGCAAACCGCTGTTATATACTAGAATAGGCAGAAATTTTGGTTTGGAGCAGAGATGCTTTGGTATTTCTGCACAGACAAATTTATTGATATGGAGGGCTAAAATATGAGCTACAATGCAACAGAAAACTCAGCGGGCAGACGAATTGCGGCATTGCTTGATGAGGGAAGCTTTGTTGAGATCGGCAGCGCTGTTACTGCCAGAAGTACTGATTTCAACATGCAGGAAAAGGCAGCTCCGTCTGACGGTGTTATTACCGGATACGGCGTGATCGACGGCAATCTTGTGTATGTATACAGCCAGGATGCAGCTGTACTTGGCGGAACGATCGGAGAGATGCATGCGAAGAAGATCGCTAACATCTATGATATGGCAATGAAGATGGGAGCACCTGTCATTGGCCTGATCGACTGTGCCGGAATGAGACTTCAGGAGGCGACAGATGCTCTGGAGGCATTCGGTGGTTTATACTACAGACAGACCATGGCGTCAGGTGTGGTTCCACAGATCGCAGCCATCTTTGGCACATGCGGCGGAGGTCTTGCAATTGTCCCGGGACTTGCTGATTTTACATTTATGGAGTCTAAGGATGCGAAGCTTTTTGTGAATTCTCCGAATGCACTGGAAGGAAATAACGCTTCAAAATGTGATACCGCTTCTGCAGAGTATCAGAGCTCTGCTGCAGGTCTTGTTGACTGCATCGGAACAGAGGATGAGATCCTTTCCCAGATCCGTTCTCTTGTATGCATGATCCCTGCAAATTATGAAGATGATCTTTCCTATGAGGACTGCACAGATGATCTGAACAGACTCTGCAATGAGATCGAGAACGCTTCAGAAGATACTTCCATCGCCCTGGCACAGATCTCTGACGGAAATGTTCTTTTCGAGGCGAAGAAGGACTATGCAAAAGAGATGGTGACCGGATTTATCCGTCTGAATGGAATGACCGTAGGTGCTGTTGCAAACCGCACAAAGGTATATGATGCAGAAGGCAATGAAGAAGCTTCATTCGACTGCGCACTTACTGTTGACGGCTGCAAGAAAGCTATTGATTTCGTTAATTTCTGCGATGCTTTCTCTATCCCGGTCCTTACACTGACCAATGTGGCAGGATTCGCTGCTACAGTTGAGTCTGAGAAGAACATGGCAAGAGCAGCTGCAAGACTGACTTATACATTTGCCAATGCGACAGTTGCGAAGGTGAATGTGATCATCGGCAAAGCATTTGGAAGCGCTTATGTCGCAATGAACAGTAAGTCCATCGGAGCAGATATGGTATATGCTTGGCCTTCTGCGCAGATTGGAATGATGGATGCTGACCTGGCAGCGAAAATCATGTATGCTGACGAGGATGTGGCGACACAGAGAGAGAAGGCTGCTCAGTACAGAGAGCTTCAGTCCAGTCCGGAATCAGCGGCGAGAAGAGGATACGTGGATGCTGTGATCGATCCGGCTGATACGAGAAAATATGTGATCGGTGCCTTTGAGATGCTGTTCACGAAGAGAGAGGACCGTCCTGATAAAAAACACGGTACGGTTTAGTGAGGTGAGGCGAAGTGAAGAAAAAAATCAGTATATTGGGACTTGTCCTCATCCTTGTTCTGAGTTTTACGGGATGCGGACAGGCCGACACGACAGGATATGATGAGAACCAGATGGCCCAGTACTCAGAGGCTCTCATCCAGAATTTCAGTTCCATGTCAGAAGATGATTTTGCAAGCTTCCAGAGCATGTCTGATCTGCAGCTTGATCTGACCCTGCTCCAGGCAGGATTCCCGATCACCGGAGAGAATTTCCTTTCCATGATCAATGCGTGGAATGCCGGGATCGAAGAGTGCGGCGCATTCATCGGCGTGGATGGTTTTCAAATGGAAGTGACAAATGAAGGGGCTACAATGGAGGCGGATGCCTACTATGCTGACAGAGATGCAACGATTCAGATATCCTTTGATGATGAGATGAATATGGAGAGTATGACAGTCAGCGCCGTGTACTCTACAGGCGAGATCCTTCAGAAGGCAGGGCTTAACACTATACTTGGAATGGGAACAGTATTTGTGGTGCTGATCTTCCTTTCCTTTGTGATCTGGCTTCTGAAATTTATCCCGGTACTTGAGAAGAAGTTCCGGAAAAATAATACTGTTGAAGAGACAGCGGCACCGGCACCGGCTGCAGCTGCGCCGGCAGAACCTGTGGTGGAAGAGATCCCCGCAGAAGATGAGACAGATGATACAGAGCTGGCAGCTGTAATCGCAGCAGCTGTTGCTGAATATGAGGGAACCTCTACAGATGGATTTGTAGTGCGCTCGATCAGGAGAAGAAAATCAAATAAATGGAATTAATATCAGGAGGATATGGAAATGAAAAACTATACCATCACAGTAAACGGAAACGTATATGATGTAACAGTAGAAGAAAAGACTGCAGGATCTGCGCCTGCTGCTGCACCGGCAGCTGCACCGAAAGCACCGGCGGCTGCACCGAAGGCGGCTGCACCGGCCGCAGCTCCGAAAGCTGCTGGATCCGGCAAGATCCAGGTGAAAGCAGGAGCTGCCGGAAAGGTTTATCAGATTCCTACTGCAGTGGGACAGTCTGTTCAGGCCGGTGATGCTGTTGTGATCATCGAGGCTATGAAAATGGAGATTCCGGTTGTTGCCCCAGAGGCAGGAACCATTGCCAGCATCGACGTAGCCGTAGGCGACTCTATCGAGGCAGGAGCAGTGTTGGCGACATTAAATTAATGACTTACCAGGAGGTTTGAAAAATGGAATATATTTCAAATACGCTGGGGAATCTTGTTGAGCAGACCGCTTTCATGAACCTGACAGTCGGAAATCTGATCATGATCGGTGTTGCCTGCATCTTTCTCTACTTAGCGATCAGGCACGGCTTTGAGCCGCTGCTGCTGGTTCCGATCGCCTTCGGTATGCTGCTCGTCAATATCTATCCTGATATCATGATCAGCCCGGAAGAGGCGTCAAACGGAACTGGCGGACTTCTTTATTACTTTTATGTACTTGATGAATGGTCGATCCTTCCGTCTCTGATCTTCCTTGGCGTTGGAGCCATGACAGATTTCGGACCGCTGATCGCCAACCCGAAGAGTTTCCTTCTCGGAGCAGCAGCCCAGTTTGGTATTTTTGCCGCGTATCTGGGAGCTATGGCGATGGGATTCTCCGACAGAGCGGCAGCAGCTATCTCCATCATCGGTGGAGCTGACGGACCGACTTCTATCTTCCTTGCCGGCAAACTGGAACAGACAGCTATCCTCGGGCCGATCGCTGTGGCGGCATATTCTTATATGTCTCTTGTGCCGATCATTCAGCCGCCGATCATGAAGCTGCTTACAACAGAGGAAGAGCGTAAGATCAAAATGGAGCAGCTCCGTCCCGTATCCAAGCTGGAGAGAATCCTGTTCCCGATCATCATTACGATCGTTGTCTGTGTGATCCTTCCTACGACTGCTCCGCTGGTAGGTATGCTGATGCTTGGTAACCTGTTCAAAGAGTCAGGCGTTGTAAGACAGCTGACAGATACTGCAGCAAATGTTCTGATGTATATCGTTGTTATCCTGCTGGGTACATCCGTTGGAGCAACTACAAGTGCAGAAGCATTCCTGAATATGGATACGATCAAGATCGTCATTCTTGGTCTTGTCGCATTTGCATTCGGTACTGCTGCGGGCGTACTGTTTGGTAAACTGATGTGCTGGATATCAAAGGGAAAGGTAAATCCGCTGATCGGTTCCGCCGGCGTGTCTGCCGTACCTATGGCAGCCCGTGTTTCGCAGAAGGTCGGTTCTGAGGCTGATCCTACCAACTTCCTTCTGATGCATGCCATGGGGCCGAACGTGGCAGGAGTTATCGGAACAGCAGTTGTTGCCGGTACATTCATGGCAATCTTTGGCGTTAAGTAATTAATGGAGGATAAATAAATGGCAGAAATTGAAAAGAAACCAGTTAAAATAGTTGAAACCATTCTGCGTGACGCACATCAGTCCCTGATTGCCACCAGAATGACCACAGAGCAGATGCTGCCGATCATTGACAAGATGGACAAGGTAGGCTATCATGCTGTAGAGTGCTGGGGCGGCGCTACATTTGACGCGTCCCTGCGATTCCTCAAAGAAGATCCGTGGGAGAGACTGAGAAAGTTCCGCGACGGATTCAAGAATACAAAGCTTCAGATGTTGTTCCGTGGACAGAATATTCTTGGATATCGTCCCTATGCTGATGATGTGGTGGAGTATTTCGTACAGAAATCCTGTGCCAACGGAATCGATATCATCCGTATCTTCGACTGCCTGAACGATATCAGGAATCTTCAGACAGCAGTTACGGCTGCAAACAAAGAAAAGTCTCATGCGCAGGTTGCAATGTCCTATACGCTGGGCGACGCTTATACCCTTGATTACTGGGTGGATCTGGCAAAGAGGATCGAGGACATGGGTGCGAACTCTATCTGCGTAAAGGATATGGCAGGACTTCTGCTTCCGTATCAGGCTACAGAGCTTGTAACAGCTCTGAAGGAAGCTGTCAGCATTCCGGTCGAGATGCATACACACTATACATCTGGTGTTGCTTCAATGACCTATATGAAAGCGGTAGAGGCGGGAGCTGATATCATTGATACAGCTATCTCACCGTTTGCACTTGGAACATCTCAGCCGGCTACAGAAGTTATGGTTGAGGCGTTCAGGGGAACTCCTTATGATACAGGACTTGATCAGAATCTCCTGGCTGAGATTGCTGATTACTTCCGTCCGATCAAGGATGAGGCTCTCAAGAGCGGTCTGCTCAATCCGACCAACCTTGGTGTTAATATCAAGACGCTTCTCTATCAGGTTCCGGGCGGTATGCTCTCCAACCTGACATCCCAGCTGAAAGAGCAGGGGGCAGAAGATAAGTTCTATGACGTACTGGAAGAAGTTCCGCGTGTACGTAAGGATCTGGGTGAACCCCCGCTGGTTACTCCTTCCTCACAGATTGTCGGAACACAGGCTGTCCTGAATGTTCTTATGGGTGAGCGCTATAAAGTAGCAACTCAGGAGACGAAAGACATCCTTGCAGGAAAGTACGGCGCTACAGTGAAACCTGTTAATCCGGAGCTGCAGAAGAAGATTCTTGGAGAAGATGCAGAGATCATTACCTGCCGCCCGGCGGATCTGATCCCTAATGAGCTTGATACTCTGAGAAAAGAGTGTGAACAGTGGATCCAGCAGGATGAGGATGTGCTGACATATGCACTGTTCCCGCAGGTAGCGGTGGATTTCTTCAAATACAGACAGGCTCAGCAGACAAAGGTTGACCCGACAGTAGCTGATACGGCTAACGGAGCTTATCCGGTATAGTCTTCAGCAAATAAGGAAAGATAATATGCAGGACCGATTCTATGGAACCGGTCCTGTTTCATGGATGCAGTTCTGTTCTGGCAGGACTGTACCCATGAGTCATGAATGTTCAAAGGTAAAATGAACGGAGGTTGCACAATGAACGTATCTGAGAGAATATCCGGACTGCGGAAAGAAATGCGGCAGGAAGGGATAGATATTTATATTGTGCCTACGGCTGATTATCATCACAGTGAATATGTAGGAGAATATTTTAAAACAAGAAAGTTCCTTACGGGATTTACCGGTTCGGCAGGGACAGCGGTTTTTACACGGGACAAAGCAGGATTGTGGACTGACGGGCGATATTTCCTGCAGGCAGAGGCTCAGCTTGAAGGAAGCGGTATCAGTCTGTATAAGATGGGGGAACCGGGCGTAGATACCATTGAAGAGTTCCTTGAGAAAGAGCTTCCGGAAGGAGGCGTGATCGGTTTTGATGGTCGCGTCGCAGGTTATACAGAGGGAAAAAAATACGAAAAAATAGCGCAGAATAAAGGCGGCACGGTTTCGTCCGACAGAGATCTTGCGGACGCAGTATGGGAAGACCGGCCTGGGCTTCCGAAGGATCCCGCATTTCTGCTGGAAGAGCGTTGGACAGGCGAGAGCAGAAGTTCCAAGCTGAAACGTATCCGGGCTAAGATGAAAGAAATGGGAGCGGATATTCACCTTCTTTCCAGTCTGGATGACATTGCATGGCTACTCAATATGCGCGGCAATGATATTGCATATTGTCCGCTTGTTCTGTCTTATGCACTGATTTCAGAAAATCATCTGAACCTCTTTGCGGATCCGGACAAGTTTTCTGCTGAAATCTGTGAAGCGTTCCTCAGGGATGGCGTGCGTATCCAGCCATATGATGAAATCAGGAATGCGGTGAGGGCGATTCCGGAGAACGCTTCTGTTCTTGTAGATCCGGAAAGGATCAGTTATACTCTTTATCAGGATATCCCCGGGACGTGTCAGATCATTGAGGCTCAGAATCCGACGATCCTTATGAAATCAATGAAAAATGACACGGAAGCAGAGAATATCCGCCGCGCTCATCTGAAGGACGGAATTGCTCATACCCGTTTTATGTACTGGCTGAAACAGAACATTGGAAAGATTCCGATCACGGAAATCTCCGCAGCGGAAAAGCTGGAGGAGTTGCGCAGAGAACAGGAAGGATATCTGGAGGCAAGCTTCGCACCGATCAGCGCTTATGGGGAGCATGGAGCGGTGATCCATTACAGTGCCACAGAAGAAAGCAATGTACCGCTTCAAGAGAGCGCGCTGTTCCTTACGGATACGGGAGGACATTATCTGGAGGGAACCACAGATATTACAAGGACGGTCGCACTTGGTGATGTGGCCCAGGAGCAGAAGGAGCATTTTACACTTGTTGCCCGCGCCATGCTTCGTCTTGCGGACACAGTATTCCTTCATGGATGTACAGGATCCAATTTGGATTGTATTGCCCGTGAGGTACTCTGGAAAGAGCGGATCAACTTTAATCATGGAACGGGCCACGGTGTGGGCTATCTGCTCAATGTGCATGAGGGGCCTGTTAATTTCCGGTGGAAGGAAAGCTCTTACCCTGTTCAGCCGCTGGAAAAAAATATGGTTATTTCCGATGAACCGGGAATATATATCAGCGGATCCCATGGAATACGTCTTGAGAATCTTCTTCTTGTGCAGGAAGACGAAACAAATGAATATGGACAATTCATGCGTTTTGAAATCCTGACGTATGTCCCCATTGATCTGGACGCCCTGCTGCCGGAGAAAATGACGGAAGAGGAGAGGAAACTTCTCAATGCATATCACAGACAGGTATATGAGAAAATCGATCCATACCTGAACGAAGAGGAACGCCGGTGGCTCCGGGAATATACACGGCCGGTATAAGTGGATCCATAAGATTAAAAATAGAGCAAAAAAAGGCACTTGAGTGTCTGGAACAGGAAATAAAAATGGAACCAACAGAAAGTAATGCAAATGAACTGATCTCCAGGATCGAAGAAAGATATCCGAAAATGAGCAAAGGTCAGCGCTGCCTTGCAGATTATATACGCACAAATTACGATAAAGCGGTCTTCCTTACTGCTGCAAAACTGGGCGAGACTGTGGGGGTCAGTGAGTCCACAGTAGTCCGCTTCGCAACACAACTGGGATATAAAGGATATCCGGGATTTCAAAAAGCCCTGGAAGAACTGGTACGGAACCGGCTGAATTCCATTCAGAGGATGGAAGTGACTTATGGAAGAATCAGCCAGAGTGAAATCCTGGAGACTGTGCTCCAGTCAGATATCGAAAAAATAAAACTAACTCTGTCTGGAATTGATCATAAGGCATTTGATCTTGCTATTGATACCATCCTGGGCGCAAGGAGGATCTATGTGATCGGGATCCGCAGCTGTGCGCCGCTTGCGGAGTTCCTGGGATTTTATCTGAATACGGTTTGTGAAGATGTGATCGTGGTACACACCAACAGTTCCAGTGAGATCTTCGAACAGATGCTCCGGATCAGTGACAGAGATGTAGCGATTGGCATCAGTTTTCCGCGCTACTCCATGCGTACGCTGAAAGCGCTGGAGTTTGCCAGCAACAGAAAGGCTAAAGTTATCACACTGACGGATAGTATCCATTCCCCCATGAATCTGTATTCTTCCTGTAATCTGATTGCGCGCAGCGATATGGCTTCAATCGTAGATTCTCTCGTGGCGCCTCTCAGTGTTATTAATGCATTGATCGTTGCACTGTGCATGAAGAAACAGAAAGAAGTGGTGACAACACTGGAAATGCTGGAAAAACTCTGGGATGAATACCAGGTTTACAGCGGCGATGAACTGGATCATGTAAGAGGTTCATTTTCGGTTCGAAGGGGGTATAATGGAAAGAACTCAGAAGGCGGTGGGAAAGATGAGCGGGAAAAATAGCAAGGTTCTGATCGTGGGAGGAGGCGCCGCAGGAATGATGGCGGCCGTTACTGCCGCCCGTGTTGGAAGCCGGGTCCAGCTTTTTGAAAGAAATGACAGACTTGGGAAAAAGCTGTTTATCACAGGAAAAGGGCGATGCAATATTACGAACGCAGCAGACACAGAAGATTTGTTCCGGTCTGTAGTGACAAATCCAAAGTTCCTTTACAGTGGATTTTATACGTTTTCCAATGCGCAGACGGTGGAATTTTTCGAGGAACTTGGAGTAAAGACAAAAGTGGAACGGGGCGGAAGAGTTTTCCCGCTTTCAGACCATTCTTCTGATGTGATCCAGGCTCTCGCGCGTGAAATGAAGAATCTGGGCGTTGTGGTATCTCTGAATTCCGAGGTAAAAGAATTGATCGAAGAGGATGGAAGAACGACAGGACTGCGGTTAACTGACGGCAGAGAAATAACAGGAGATTCTGTTATCGTAGCCACAGGAGGAATATCTTATCCCTCCACCGGATCTACAGGGGATGGTTATCGTTTTGCAAGAGAGACAGGGCATAAAGTGACAGAACTTTTGCCTTCTCTTGTACCAATGGAAGTAAAAGAACCATACGCCGGAGAACTTATGGGACTCTCTCTCAGAAATATCAGGATCCAGGTGACAGACGGGAAAAAGAGGCTTTACGAAGAGTTCGGTGAGATGCTGTTCACTCATTACGGAGTAACTGGTCCGGTGATCCTGAGCGCCAGCAGCGTTGTTGGAAAAAGGCTTAAGGAGCATGACCTTACGCTGCACATAGACCTGAAGCCGGCCCTGGATGAGGAACAGCTTGATAAACGTGTACTGAGAGAATTTGAGGCAAATCATAACCGGCTGTTCAGAAATTCGGTGGACAGTCTGTTCCCTGCGAAACTGAGACCTGTTATGGTCAGCCTTTCCGGAATCCCGGATGATAAAAAGGTAAATGAAATAACTAGAGAAGAACGTCTGAATTTTGTCGGGCTTATTAAAGATTTCAAAATGACCCTGACAGGACTTCGGGGCTACAGTGAGGCAATAATCACAAAGGGAGGAGTCTCAGTAAAGGATATCGATCCGGGAACAATGGAATCAAAGAAAATGCCCGGACTTTATTTTGCAGGTGAGGTTCTTGACCTGGATGCACTGACTGGGGGATATAATCTTCAGATCGCATGGTCGACCGGATATCTGGCAGGAATGAGTGCCGGAACAGTGGGCTGAGAACAAGCGTTAAGGGATTTGGAGATGTGTTATGTCAGCTAAAGCTGACCCGAATCCCGCGCCAAGACTCGTGAGCGAGTCTTGAATTTATGGAACGAGAAATAGGAGGTATCATTTATGGGATACAATGTTGCAGTTGACGGCCCGGCCGGCGCCGGAAAAAGTACGATCGCAAAGCTGGTGGCAAAAGAAAAAGGATATATCTATGTGGATACAGGAGCCATGTACCGTGGACTGGCGATTCATTTCATCAAAAAAGGAGCGGATCCGGAGAACAGGGAGGCTATAGCTGCATGTTGCCGGGACGCACAGGTGACGATAGGATATGAAGCCGGAGTTCAGCAGGTATATCTAAATGGAGAGAATGTGACAGCTCTGCTTCGGACAGAAGAGGTAGGAAATATGGCGTCGAAGATATCTGTTATCCCCGAAGTGCGAGAGAAACTGCTTGATCTGCAGCGATCCCTTGCCCGTGAAAAAGATGTGATCATGGATGGGAGAGATATCGGGACGAACATACTTCCGGACGCTGATGTTAAAATTTATCTCACGGCAAGTGTTGAAACACGGGCGATGCGCAGATATAATGAGCTTAGAGAAAAGGGAGAGGACTGTGAGCTCGGTGAAATCGAGCGTGATATCAGAGAGAGAGACGAAAGAGATATGAACCGGGAGATCGCGCCGCTGAAAAAGGCTGGTGATGCAGTGCTGATCGACAGTTCAGATCTGACGATAGAAGAAGTTGTTGAAAGAATCTGCAGTCTCTGTCGATAGAATGTCAGCAGCCGGATGAATATTTTGATTTTCAGGAAAATATGATGGCTGAATGCCAGATCAGGAGAAAAGTGTACTATATGAAAGTAATCAAGGCAAAAACAGCCGGATTTTGTTTCGGTGTGAAAAGAGCTGTGGATACAGTTTATGAACAGGTAGAAAAATG
The DNA here is from genome assembly GCA_019115765.1 of Candidatus Mediterraneibacter stercoripullorum. Taxonomy (GTDB): domain Bacteria; phylum Bacillota; class Clostridia; order Lachnospirales; family Lachnospiraceae; genus Mediterraneibacter; species Mediterraneibacter stercoripullorum. The sequence goes on from DXCZ01000014.1 coordinate 33,790, forward strand.
CACGGACGGCCCAATCTACACATATGGCCCGATCATCCATAATGAAGAAGTGATCAAGGATATGGAAAAGAAAGGAGTAAAGGTTCTGCGTTCAGAAGAAGAACTTGAGGATCTTCACGGCGGTACTGTGATCATCCGTTCACACGGGGTTGAAAAAAGAATTTATGACATGCTCAATGAAAAGAGTGTCAATATTGTTGATGCCACCTGCCCCTTTGTTAAGAAAATCCACCGTATCGTCCAGGAGCAGAGCCGTCAGGGAAGAACGATTGTTATCATCGGTAATCCTGAGCATCCGGAGGTACAGGGAATCCGTGGATGGGCAGGAGAAAGGGTCAGTGTCATACAGGATGCATCAGATGCGGATAATTTTTCTCCTGCTGAAAAGGAAAAAATCTGTATAGTCTCTCAAACGACATTTAATTACAATAAATTTAAATATTTAGTTGAAATTATTACTGAAAAGAGTTATGATGTAAGTGTTTTAAATACAATCTGCAATGCTACAAAAGAGCGTCAGACAGAGGCTCAGAGCATAGCAGAGACGGTGGATGCTATGATCGTGATTGGTGACAAACATAGTTCCAATACCCAGAAGTTATTTGAAATATGCTGCAAGGCATGTAACAATACGTACTATATACAGACACTTGGCGATTTGAATTTGAATCAATTAGGGTCAGTGGAAACAGTAGGTATTACAGCAGGGGCATCCACGCCCAACAATATAATTGAGGAGGTTCAAAATAATGTCAGAATTATCTTTTGAACAGATGTTAGACGAATCATTTAAAACAATTCATAATGGTGAGGTTGTTGAGGGAACTGTAATCGATGTAAAACCTGATGAGATTATCCTGAATATCGGATATAAAGCAGATGGCATCATTACAAAGAGCGAATATTCCAATGATCAGTCTCTCGATCTGACAACAGTCGTATCCGTAGGAGATACAATGACCGTCAAAGTTCTGAAGGTAAACGATGGTGAAGGGCAGGTCCTTCTTACATATAAGAGACTTGCTGCTGAAAAGGGAAATGAAAGACTTCGCGAAGCATATGAGAACAAAGAAGTTCTCAAGGCCACAGTTACTCAGATCCTGGGAGGAGGTATCTGTGCTACAGTTGATGAAGTGAGAGTATTTATTCCTGCCAGCCTTGTTTCTGATTCATACGAGAAGGATCTTGGTAAATATCTTGGACAGGAGATTGAGTTCGTGATCAGCGAGTTTAATCCGAGAAGAAATCGTGTGATCGGTGACAGAAGACAGTTGCTCGTTGCAGAGCGCGCAGAGCGTCAGAAAGAGCTTTTTGCTAAACTTAATGTTGGTGACAGAGTTACAGGTACTGTTAAAAATGTAACAGATTTTGGCGCTTTTGTAGATCTTGGTGGAGTTGATGGACTTCTTCATATTTCCGAGATGTCTTGGGGAAGAGTAGATAATCCGAAGAAGGTCTTCCATGTAGGAGATACTCTGGAAGTGCTTGTGAAGGATATCCACGATACCAAGATTGCTCTCAGTCTGAAGTTCCCGGAGACAAATCCGTGGGTGAACGCTGCGGAAGATTTCGCAGTTGGAAAAGTTATTACCGGTAAAGTTGCGCGTATGACAGATTTCGGAGCTTTCGTGGAGCTTGCGCCAGGAGTTGATGCACTGCTTCATGTATCTCAGATTTCAAGGGCACATGTTGACAAACCGTCAGATGTATTATCTATCGGGCAGGAGATTACCGCTAAGATCGTAGATCTTAACGAGGCAGAAAAGAAGATCAGCCTCAGTATGAAGGCTCTGGAAGCAGAACACTCAGAAGATTCTGCAGCAGAGAAAATTGAAGAAGAGTAAGATGAAGTTTGAAGACAGCTGCTTCGGCAGCTGTCTTTTTCTTTTTTGACAGTCCGTAGGGCTGACAATAGAAGAAAAAGATAATCGAGATGTGTTTAAAAAACGACAAGGTGTTTTTGGAAACATACAATTTTCTGATAATAATCCACTAGATTTTAATGATGTATTTTAGTACAATAGTTTTAATGCAAAAACGCAGATCCCGGGCTTTGTTTTTAACAGCCCGTAGAAAAACAAAAGAAAGGAAGGAGATAAAGAATGGGACTTTTGACATTTAAAGGCGGAATACATCCGGATGATGGAAAACGCTTTTCAAAGGACCAGCCGATCCGGCCCCTGCTGCCTGAAGGAGATATGATATACCCCCTTTCGCAACATATTGGTGCGCCTGCCAATCCGATTGTAAAAAAAGGAGATCATGTATTGAAAGGCCAGAAGATCGCTGAGGCGGGCGGATTCGTTTCCGCACCTGTCTATTCTTCGGTTTCCGGAAAGGTGAAAGGGATTGAACAGCATTTCAATCCTGCCGGAAGCAAAGTGGAATGTATTGTGATTGAAAACGATGGAGAATACATTGAGGTGGATTACGAGCCGGTAAAGCCGCTGAAAGAGATGAGCCCGGAGGAAATCCTAGAAAAGATAGGAGATGCCGGTATTGTGGGAATGGGAGGAGCAGGTTTTCCGACACGGGTTAAGCTGTCCCCAAAGGAGCCGGAGAAAATTGATTATATCATAGCAAACTGTGCGGAATGTGAGCCGTATATTACGGCTGATTACAGACGAATGCTGGAAAATACATCAGAGCTTGTCAGCGGGATGCGTGTCGTTCTCTCTCTTTTCCCGAATGCCAGAGGTATTTTTGCTGTAGAAGACAATAAAAAGGACTGCATCAGCAAGCTTCAGGAAGCGGTTGCAGACGATCCGCGGATGGATGTAAAGGCTTTGGTAACGAAATATCCTCAGGGAGCAGAGCGTCAGCTCATATATGCGGTCACAAAGAGAGCAATCAATTCTTCTATGCTTCCGGCTGATGCAGGATGCATTGTAGATAACGTGGAGACGCTGATCAGCATTCACAATGCAGTGATCAATGGAAGACCGCTGACAGAACGTGTTGTTACGGTCAGTGGAGATGCTGTACAGAATCCGGGAAATTTCCGAGTACTTCTTGGGACAAACCATCTGAATCTGATCAAAGCTGCAGGTGGCTTTACAGAGCAGCCGGAGAAGCTGATTTCCGGAGGCCCGATGATGGGATTTGCTATGGTTACCCCGGATGCGCCTGTAACGAAGACGTCTTCAGCTATTCTTGCGTTTAAGAAGGATGTTGTCTCCAGAAATCAGGAGACTGCCTGCATCAACTGCGGCAGATGTGTCGAGGTATGCCCCAGCAGGATTATTCCATCCAGACTTGCAGATTATGCGAGGCGACAGGATGTGGATTCTTTTGTTGCGATGAACGGTCTGGAATGCGTGGAGTGCGGTTCCTGCAGTTATGTCTGTCCGGCTAAACGACAGCTGAAGCAGGCAATCGGATCCATGCGCAAGACAGCTCTGGCGAATAAGAGGAAGAAGTAAGAGAGGTGACTTGAAATTGAACGAAAAATATAGAGTATCATCTTCACCGCATATCAGGGATAAGATAACCAGCAGTAATATTATGCTCATGGTGGTGATCGGTCTTCTGCCCGCCACTGTTTTCGGAATCTGGAATTTCCGGCACGAAAATGCATGGATCCTTGTTGTGGTGACAACAGTAGCTGCAGTATTATCGGAATACATATATGAGAAGCTCATGCATAAACCGATCACGATCAATGATTTCAGCGCGGTAGTGACGGGGCTTTTACTTGCACTGAACCTCCCGCCTACGCTTCCATGGTGGATGGGAGTTCTTGGTTCTGTATTTGCAATTGTGGTCGTTAAGCAGCTTTTTGGCGGCCTTGGGCAGAATTTCATGAACCCGGCTCTTGCAGCAAGATGTTTCCTTCTTATCTGTTTTACAGGTCAGATGACATCCTTTGTTTATGACGGTGTTACAGGTCCCACACCCCTCGCAGATCTGAAGGCGGGAGAGGCTGTGAACACGATGGATATGCTGATCGGAAATATCAGAGGTACGATTGGAGAGACTTCTGTGATCGCTATTATGATCGGAGCTATGTTCCTGATCCTGATGGGCGTGATCGAGCTGACGATTCCGGCATCTTATCTTATATCTTTTGTTGTGTTTATCGTGATCTTCGGCGGCCATGGACTGGATGCGCAGTATATTACCGCACATCTTTGCGGCGGCGGTCTTATGCTCGGCGCATGGTTTATGGCAACGGATTATGTCACATCACCGATTACTACAAAAGGAAGGATTTTGTATGGAGTGTGCATGGGCCTTCTGACAGGTCTGTTCCGGCTTTTTGGAGGATCTGCCGAGGGTGTTTCCTATGCGATTATCATCAGTAATCTTCTTGTTCCGCTGATCGAAAAAATAACTCTTCCGAAACCGTTTGGAAAAGGAGGCGAGAAATAATGAACAATATTTTGAAAAATACGATGATTCTTACGTCGATCACTGTTGTTTCCGGCCTTCTGCTTGGAGTTGTTTACGGAATTACGAAGGAACCCATTGCACGTGCGCAGGAGAATACGAAGCAGGAAGCCTTCCGCACGGTGTTGGCGGACGCGTCTTCTTTTGAAGATTATGAAGGGTTTGATGCGGATGAGGCGGCAGAACTGCTCCAGGAGAATGGTTACACTTCGGATACAGTTACTGAAGTGGCGGAAGGTACAGATAGCAGTGGGGAGACGGTCGGATATGTGATCAATGTAACTTCCAGCGAGGCTTATGACGGGGAACTCCAGCTGTCAGTCGGAATTGCCACTGACGGTACAGTAAAAGGAGTGGAGATGCTCTCCATCAGTGAGACGGCAGGCCTTGGAATGAAAGCGGATGAAGCAGAATTTAAAGACCAGTTTAAAGACAAACAGGTGGATCAGTTTTCCTATACAAAAAGCGGTGAAACAGGAGATGACAAGATCGATGCTATCAGTGGCGCGACGATCACTACAAATGCAGTCACCAATGCGGTAAATTCTGCTCTCGTCTATTATCAGAATGAGTTAGGAGGCGTTGTCAGTGAATAAATGTACAGAAAGAATCTATAACGGGCTTGTAAAAGAGAACCCGACTTTTGTCCTTATGCTGGGCATGTGTCCTACTTTGGCTGTCACAACATCTGCGGTCAACGGAATCGGAATGGGGCTTTCTACTACGGCTGTGCTGATCATGTCAAATATGCTGATCTCCATGCTGAGGAAGATTATTCCGGATTCAGTCAGAATGCCTGCATTCATTGTAGTTGTAGCTTCCTTTGTAACGATCGTGGACTTCCTGCTTGAAGGATTTGTTCCCAGTCTCTATGACTCACTGGGGCTCTATATTCCTCTTATCGTTGTAAACTGTATCATTCTCGGACGTGCCGAGAGTTATGCCTCCAAGAATCCTGTTCTTCCTTCTATCTTTGACGGAGTGGGAATGGGACTTGGATTTACCGTTGGTCTGACATCCATCGGTATTGTCAGAGAGCTGATCGGAGCCGGACAGATCTTTGGAATCCAGGTAATGCCGGACTCTTATGTACCTCTTACGATTTTCGTCCTGGCACCTGGAGCGTTCTTCGTCCTGGCAGCTCTTGTAGCTCTTCAGAACAAAGTGAAAAGAGCAGCTGCGAGAAAAGGAAAAGAAGTGCCGGCAGCCGCAGAATGCGGATCGGGATGCGCAGCCTGCGGAAACCGTGGAGCATGCGGCGGTCACATGCGGATTTCCAGTGTAAATGATAACAGAGAATAGGGGGAGCAGATATGGGAATACAGGAATTATTGTTAATTGCAGTTGGATCTGCATTTGTAAATAACGTTGTGCTCAGTCAGTTCCTTGGAATATGTCCCTTCCTCGGCGTATCCAAAAATGTAAAGACGGCAGCCGGTATGGGAAGCGCAGTCGTGTTCGTTATAACGATCGCCTCTTTTGTAACGGGACTGATCTATAAGTTCATTCTTGGAAACAAGAATATCATGAATGGCGAACTGGAGTATTTGAATACAATCGTATTTATTCTTGTCATAGCAGCACTTGTACAGTTTGTGGAAATGTTTCTGAAGAAATCCATGCCGTCTCTGTACAATGCTCTGGGCGTGTATCTTCCACTGATCACGACAAACTGCGCAGTTCTCGGTGTTGCTCTGACTAACGTTGAGAGCGGATACGGGATCCTGACAGGTGTTGTAAATGGTTTTGCGACGGCTTTCGGTTTCCTGGTCTCCATCGTGCTGATGGCGGGAATCCGCGAGAAGATCGAACATAACGACATCAGTGAATCTTTTCAGGGGACTCCCATCGTTCTTGTAACGGCGGGGTTGATGGCTATCGCGTTTTTCGGATTTTCAGGACTGATATAGGAGGAAAGATGATATGAGTGTAACAGGAATAATTTTAGCTGCTGTTATCGTGGGCGGCACCGGACTGTTCATCGGAGTCTTCCTCGGAGTCTCCGGCAAGAAGTTTGCTGTAGAAGTTGATGAGAGAGAAGAAGCGATCCTTGAGGTCCTTCCGGGAAATAACTGTGGCGGCTGCGGATACGCCGGATGTTCTGGACTGGCGGCTGCTATCGTGGCCGGTGAGGCTGAAGTAAATGGATGTCCGGTAGGCGGTGCTCCTGTAGCGGATAAGATCGGTAAGATCATGGGAGTTGAAGCAGGAAATCAGGAGCGCAAAGTTGCTTTTGTAAAATGCGCGGGAACCTGTGAGAAGGCTGTGACAGAATATGAATATGACGGGATCAAAGACTGCCTTATGGCAAGCCAGATGCAGGATGGCGGTGCAAAGGGATGTGCCTACGGATGTCTCGGGTACGGGAGCTGTGTCAAGGCGTGTCCGTTTGATGCAATCCATATAGTTGATGGTATTGCTGTTGTGGACAAGGAGGCATGCAAGGCATGTGGAAAATGTGTTGCTGCATGTCCAAAACATCTGATCGAGCTGATCCCGTATAAGCAGAAGACTTTTGTTCAGTGCAATTCCAATGAAAAAGGAAAAGCGCTGATGGAAGTATGTCAGGTGGGATGTATCGGCTGCCGTCTCTGTGAGAAAAACTGTGAGGCAGGAGCTGTTACTGTAAGTAATTTCCTTGCCCATATTGATGCGGAAAAATGTACAAACTGCGGAGTATGTGCGGAGAAATGTCCACGGAAGATCATCAGAATTTGATGAGATAAAAGAGAACAGAGGCACAGACAGTCCACAAATCTGTCAGTGCCTCTGTTTTGTTAAAACGGACATCCTGGTTCTGAATTTTAATAAGAAAGCGGCAGTGTATCGCTTGTAGTAATGATCTCGTAATCGTCTGTAATGAATATTGCTTCTATGCCTTCTATACTCCGGATCAGTTCCATTCCCTTTTCCAGACCAAGAGCATAACAGGAAGTGCTCAGCGCATCTCCATCGGCAGAACTGTCAGAAATGATCGTGACCTGATACAGATCATTCTGGACAGGCATTCCGGTATCCGGATCAAGAATATGGTGATAGATTACCCCGTCCTTTTCAAAATACCGCTCCGAGTTGCCGGAAGATACGGCGGACTGATCTGTCAGTTCCAGTGTGGCAATGGCAGTTCCGTTATCGGCAAATGGTTTCTGCAGACCGATCCGAAACGGCGTCCCGTCATATCTGCCGCCCACTGTCAGGATATTCCCGCCCAGATCAATGAGCGCGTGCTCTATTCCTTCGCTTTTCAGATATTCTTTCAGCTGATCCGCGATATATCCCTTTGCAATTCCGCCCAGATCTATCTGCGCATCCGGATCGGTAAGACGTACCGAGGTGCCTTCTACTTCAACACAGCGGTAATCAATATGGGAAACAGCTTCTGCAAGTTTGTCTTTGTCAGGGAGAGCTTTTTCTTCGTTATCCGTGAAATCCCACAGAGAACTGGCGGGAGCAATTGTAATATCAAACGCGCCGTCGGATATCTCGCCGTATTTTATTCCAAGCCTGATCAGATCGGCTGTTTCTTCAGATACATCTACTGCCTGGCCGCCGGCATTGTTTATCTGGGAAATTTCACTGGTATCTATGGTCGCACTGAACATCTGCTCATAGGTGCTGCAGAGTTCCTCACAGTGATCAAGAATCTCCTGCGTACCGTTCCAGATATCGATGCTGACGATTGTATCAAAAAACACACCGGTCATAGAAAGTGGTTCAGATGAAGGGGGTGTGCTGCAGCCGCAGAGAGCCAGGGCCGAAGCTGCGGCTGTAAGAATCGCTGTAAATCGTTTCATTCAGAGTCTCCTTCCTGATGGTCATACTGCATGACTGTTATTATAGCGCCTGTATATGAGGAAAACAAGAAAAGTTTTCGACGTACGCTGTACTGCCGGATATCCGAACGTATGGTTGCATAAAGCGCATCGATGTGCTATTATGTCTTTCGGAAGTATCTTCAGTGAGGTGGCAATATGAAGAAAAGCGACTGGTTTCTGGCAGGGGGGATTTTGATCATTGCCGCAGCTCTCCTTGGGTATCAGATGCTTTCAGACGGCGGCGACCCGTCTGAAAGTGTAGTTGTTGTTACAGTTGACGGAGAGGAATACGGAAGCTATCCGCTGTCAGAAGACTGTATGGTGGATATAGGAGAGACAAACTGTCTGGTGATCAGCGAGGGAACAGCGGTGATGGAATGGGCAGACTGTCCTGATCAGATCTGTGTTCATCATAGTCCTGTCTCGCGGAATGGTGAGAGTATCATCTGTCTCCCTAATGAAGTGGTCATTTCTATACAGGGAGGCGATGAGCCTGAACTGGACGGTATGGTACAGTGAGAGGAGGCAGCATGAAAAACAGAGCGGCATATTTTGGAGTATTTACTGCGCTTGCACTGATCTTAAGCTATGTGGAGCTGCTGATCCCGATCAATTTCGGCATACCGGGAGCTAAGCTGGGACTGGCAAATCTGGTGATCGTTGTTGTCCTTTACCGGAACGGATGGAGAGAAGCGCTTCTACTGTCTGTAGTAAGGATTGTGCTGGCAGGATTTATGTTTACTAATCTGTTCAGTATCCTGTATAGTCTTGCAGGCGGGATCCTTAGTCTTGGTGTGATGTCACTCCTGAAGTGGAAAAATATATTTAGTGTGACCGGCGTAAGTATTGCGGGCGGCGTCAGTCATAATGTCGGACAGCTGCTTGTTGCCATGGCGGTGGTGGAGACGTATCAGGTCGGCTGGTATTTGCCTGCATTGCTGATCGCAGGTGTTCTGACCGGACTGCTGATCGGGATCCTTTCGGCCGGAATGCTGAAGAGGATCAGGTTTATTGACGGCTGAAACAGACAGGATCATGCATGGATAAAATATCGAAGATCAGCAGAAGAATATCAGAAGTGGAGAGAAGATAAATGATATCATATGTACGAGGGGAACTTGCAGCGGTAGAAGAGCAGAAGGCTATAGTGGAAGCCGGAGGTATCGGTTATGGAATATTCATGTCGCGGCAGGCGCTTTCCCTTCTTCCGCAGACGGGAAACGAAGTGAAAATCTATACATATCTGAATGTAAAGGAAGACGCGCTTCAGCTTTATGGTTTTCTGACAAGAGATGATCTTGAGATTTTCCGACTCCTTATCGGCGTCAGCGGTATCGGACCGAAGGGGGGACTGAATATTCTCTCCTGTCTGTCGCCGGATGAACTGAGATTTGCTGTCATGTCAGGAGACGCCAAGGCCATCGCTGCTGCGCCTGGGATAGGAAAGAAGACAGCGGAAAAGCTTATCCTTGAGCTGAAGGATAAGCTGAACATAGAGGCTATGCTGGATCGCGCCGCACATGGTGATGAACCGGAAAGAGCTGAATCGGTTTCGAGCGAAAGCACGATGCAGGCTGAGGCAGTGCAGGCGCTTGTTGCTCTGGGGTACGGAAGCGCAGAGAGTCTTCGTGCTGTTAAGAAGACTTCGGCTGACTGCGCAACGGTAGAAGATATCCTGAAAGAGGCGCTGAAATATCTCTTTTAGCAATCACACGTTGACAGTATGATCAAGTATTGTTATTTGAAACAGAGGTTAATATGAGTAGAAGAATCATTACTACAGAAAATCTGGAAGAGGATATCAAAATAGAAAGTGAGCTGCGGCCTCAGCTTTTGAAAGATTATATTGGACAGGAGAAGGCAAAGGAGACGCTTAAGATTTATATAGAAGCTGCCCGGGCAAGAGGTGAGGCACTCGACCATGTGCTGTTTTACGGGCCGCCCGGACTGGGCAAGACAACGCTTGCCGGGATCATCGCGAATGAAATGGGAGTCCATATGAAAGTTACATCCGGTCCTGCGATTGAAAAGCCGGGAGAAATGGCAGCAATCCTGAACAGTCTTCAGGAACATGACGTACTCTTTGTAGATGAGATCCACCGGCTGAACCGGCAGGTGGAAGAAGTACTTTATCCGGCTATGGAAGATTATGCCATTGATATCATGATCGGAAAAGGTGCCGGAGCAAGATCCATCCGGCTGAACCTGCCTGAGTTTACACTGGTCGGTGCCACTACCCGGGCAGGGATGCTGACAGCACCTCTGAGGGATCGGTTCGGGGTTGTGAACCGTCTGGAGTTTTATACTGATCAGGAACTTAAGACAATTATCCTGCGGTCCGCCAAAGTACTGAATGTGGAGATTGAAGAGGAAGGTGCGCTGGAGCTGGCAAGACGATCAAGAGGAACGCCCAGGCTTGCAAACCGTCTCTTAAAGAGAGTCAGGGATTTTGCCCAGGTAAAGTATGACGGCAGGATCACGAAAAGCGTTGCCGATTATGCACTTGATCTGCTTGACGTGGATAAGTACGGCCTGGATCATATAGATCGTTCGATACTGTTAACAATGATTGAAAAATTCCAGGGAGGACCTGTGGGCCTGGATACACTTGCGGCATCCATATCCGAGGATGCAGGGACTCTGGAAGATGTATACGAGCCGTATCTGCTGAAGAACGGATTTATCCAGAGGACGCCAAGGGGCAGAGTGGTGACAGAGCTGGCATATTCCCATCTTGGCATCCCCATGCCTGAGCGGGGAGAGTAAAGCAGTCCCTGACCTGAAGCGTGCTGACAGATTTCCTGAAAAAACAGTTGGTTTTTACTGGAAGATAGTTTATAATGTTTAGTAAGAAACATGAGGAGGATGCTATGAGTTCAGCAAAACATTTTACAGAAGTATTAATCGGGGGGAAAGTATATACCCTGAGTGGATTTGAAGGCGAAGAGTATCTGCAGAAAGTGTCTTCCTACCTGAACCACAAGATTACGGAGTGCGCCAACAGTGAAGGCTACAGGAAGCAGAGTGCAGATACGAGGAACGTGCTTCTTGCTCTGAATATCGCGGATGATTATTTCAAGGCGAAGAAACAGGGTGATTCCCTTGAGAATGATATTGAACTGAAAGATAAAGAGATGTATGATCTCAAGCATGAGCTGATCTCAGCACAGATCAAGCTGGAGAATACGGAGAAGGAGCTTGCGAAGGTAAAGGAGGAGAACAATGACCTCCAGATGCAGATCGTCAAGCTTGAAACAGAGATGAAAAACCGCAGAAGGTAACAAACAGGCTGTCAGAAACGACAGCCTGTTTCGTTAAGAGCACTGGCATACAATTGCTGTCCCTGGATATGATATTCCGCGGAGATTTTTGATTCGGAAGAGAGTCAAAATATGTTATACTCAGAAAATCAAGGAGAAAATGACTGGATTATGTCAGAAAAAACCAGAATGTTAAATAAAAAGAAAAGTATTGAAATACTGGCTCCGGCAGGGTCTTATACCTGCTTCCGCGCAGCGTTGTGTGCCGGTGCGGATGCAGTTTATGCAGGTGGTCCCCGTTTTGGAGCCAGAGCCTATGCCCATAATTTCACGGAAGAGGAGCTTGTAAAGGCAATTGAAGAATCACATTTTCACGGGAGAAAATTCTATTTGACCGTAAATACTTTGTTGAAAGAAAATGAGATTGACTGTCTGTTTGATTATTTGGATCCGCTCTATCGCTGCGGGCTTGATGCGGTGATCGTCCAGGATCCGGGAGTATTCCGATATATCCGGGAATCTTTCCCTGAGATGGATATTCATGCCAGTACACAGATGACGATCACCAGCGCAGCGGGAGCCAAACTGCTGGAAGAGCAGGGCGCATCCAGGGTCGTTCCTGCGAGAGAACTGTCATTGAAAGAGGTGCGGCGAATTCATGATGAGACATCTCTGGAGGTAGAGTGTTTTGTCCATGGTGCTCTTTGCTACTGCTATTCCGGACAGTGCTTGATGAGCAGCATGATCGGCGGCAGGAGCGGCAATCGGGGCCAATGTGCACAGCCCTGCCGCCTGCTCTGGTCGGCGCAGGGACATAAGGGACATCTTCTCAGCCTCAAGGATATCTGTAGCCTGGATATGATCCCTGAGCTGATCGAGGCCGGGATTGATTCGTTTAAAATCGAAGGCAGGATGAAAGCGCCGGAATACGTGGCTCTTGTAACGGCAATGTACCGGAAATATACAGATCTTTATCTGTTAAAGGGGAGAGAAGGATTCCATGTAGATCCGGCTGACAGAGAAAAGCTGATGGATCTGTATAACAGAGGCGGATCGGGAACAGGTTATTACCGGCAGCATAATGGAAAGGATATGATTTCTCTGGGACGTCCGAATCATGCCGGTGTCCCTGCGTTCCGTGTCCTGTCACAGAAGGGGAGAGAGGTCAGGGCGGCTGCGCTGACGGAAGTGAACAGAGGCGATGTGATTGAAATTGGAGAAGGAAGAGAAAACTATACTCTGGGTGGGAATATCAAAAAAGGTGAAGAGCTGAAATTTCTTGCGCCCAAGGGAAGACAGTTCAAGAAAGGTACAGAGCTCTGCCGGATTCGTAACGAAAAACTGATCTGTGATGTAAAAAACTGTTATGTTGATGCAAAACTGCCGGTGAAGGCGGATGCTATATTATACCTTTCAGAAGAAAATCCTGCTGTTCTTACTGTATCGACTGGGGAGCATACTTTTACTGTACAGTCAGAAGAGAATGTACAGCATGCGCAGAAGCAGCCTCTGGAGGAAGCAGGCGTCAGAGCAAGACTGCTGAAAACAGGCAATACGGAATTTGTTTTCGAAAATACAGAAATATATATGGATGAGTCTGTTTTTCTTCCTATGCAGCAGCTGAACAGCCTGAGACGAATGGCTCTGGAGGGACTGCGCCGGGAAATCGTTTCCTCCTTCTACAGATCTGCAGGAATCCGAAATAATCTTCCGGAAGAACAGAGGAAACAGAATAATAAGAAGCTGATCATAATCGCTGAAACAAGGGAGCAGTTCGAGGCTGCTGCAGATCATGTCAGGAAAGAAGACGCGGGTGAGCCTAGTGTAAGCCGCATTTGTCCGGATTGCCAGATGGCATCGGATTTCTTTCGGGACAGTGAGATCCGGACATTGGCTGATAGCCTGAGAAAACGGGGCGTTGAAGTAGTTCCTGTCATGCCTTATATTTTCAGAGATAATGCAGAGAAAGTATTTGAAAGCATGGCACATGATATGTTTGAATTCCCTTTGGACGGGATGATGATACGAAATTACGAGAGTTTTTCCTTTCTGAAAAAACATAAATTTGACAAACGGATTATTTTAGACCATAATCTTTATGTGTTTAACCGACATGCGAAGCAGTTCTGGCGTGATCTGGGAGTGGAAGAATTTACAGTGCCGGCCGAACTGAGTGCGGATGAAATGGAAACCATGGGAATGAACGGATGTGCTCTGACCGTGTACGGCCGTTTCCCTGTTATGGTAACTGCGCAGTGTATCAGGAAAACCGTATCAGAATGTACAGGAAGAAAGGGGATTCTGTATCTGACTGACAGGAAAGATAAAAAATACCCGGTTCGAAATTACTGTGACTTCTGCTATAATGTGATCTATAGTATGTCTGTACTGTACCTGGGCGGACAGACGGACAGAATACGCAGATTATCTCCCGATGGGCTGATCCTTCGCTTTAGTGTGGAAGACAGAGAAGAGACAATCAAACTCCTACGTCTTGCTGCCGATGCATTTACGGCAACAGGGGGAGGAGAGGCAGATATGCATCCTTATGAAGGCGGAGGGGCATATGCGGACAGGAAAAATACAGACTGTCTGATCCCAGAGAGTACAACGGGACATTTTACAAGAGGAATCATATAAGGCGGGTGAAAATTTGGCAAATATACTTATTCAACTATCAAAATATCTGATCATCATACTGATGGCGGCCTATACGTTTTCCTGTTTTTCGATATTTACACGAAATTATGAAGACGAAGAAACACCGGTTCTGATCAGGCAGGATGTACTGATGTTTCTGATTCTATGTACGTCATTCGGTGCAATGTATCTGGCAGAAGAAGATATGAGGATCATATTTATCGGAGGTGCACTTGCGGTTGTTCTTATGGCAGTGATCCTGTTATATAATCTGATCTATCCGAATGTGTCCAGACTGGTTGTCAATAATATGTGTATGCTGATGACTGCCGGGATGGTCATGATCACCAGACTGTCATCGGATAATCCGTCTCCATACGGAAGTTCGGTCAGACAGCTGATTTTTATTATCCTTGGGGTGATTTTCGGCCTGGTTGTACCGATCCTGATAAAGAAACTTACCTTTCTGGAACAGTGGACTTATATTTATGCGGCTGTGGGAGGTGCGGCTCTTCTTGCCGTTGCTCTTTTCGGAGGCAGATCCGGCGGCGCAAAATTAAGCTTTGATCTGGGGCTGGTTAATATCCAGCCGTCAGAGTTTGTGAAGATCATTTTTGTATTTTATGTGGCCGCAAGCCTGAAGGCGTCTGTAGAGTTTAAAAACGTAGTGGTCACGACAGCTGTGGCTGCGGCGCATGTGCTTATTCTTGTTGTTTCTACTGACCTTGGAGCTGCGCTGATATTTTTTATCGTTTATCTGGTCATGTTGTATGTGGCAACCCGTCAGCCCCTGTATGCGCTTGCCGGGATCGCCGCGGGCTGCGGAGCTGCGGTTGTGGGATATCATCTGTTTTCGCATATCCGCGTCCGCGTGGAGGCATGGCAGGATCCTTTTGCAACGTATTCCGGAGGAGGATATCAGATCGCACAGTCACTTTTTGGCATTGGATCCGGAAGCTGGTTCGGGACCGGTCTTTTTCAGGGACAGCCGGGGTCCATACCTGTGTCAGAGACTGATTTTATTTTTTCGGCAATTACAGAGGAGATGGGAGTCATCTTCGGACTGTGCCTGATCCTTGTATGTGTGAGCTGTTATGTCATGTTTCTGAATATAGCAATGGAGCTTCGTGATCAATTTTATAAGCTTGTAGCTCTGGGCCTTGGAACCTGCTATATTTTTCAAGTATTCCTTCAAATCGGCGGTGTGACAAAATTCATCCCTCTGACAGGACTGACACTTCCTTTGGTAAGTTATGGAGGAAGTTCCATGCTCAGTACAATGATCATGTTTGGCATTATACAGGGATTGTATATCGTGAGGGAGGATGAAGAGGCGAAAATCGAGATAAGAAAAGAAAGGGAGTTTAGAGATGTATCGGGAAGAACGACCAGAAAGAAAGCGGCAGAGAACAAACCGAGATTCGAGGAAGTCCCAAAACAAAGGACACGCCAGAGAAAAAGAGCACACTCGAAACAGAGAGTTCGCTAGAGTGACGTATTTTTTCGTCATTCTGTTTATTGCACTTATGGCTTATCTGATTTATTTTACTGTGTTTCGGGCAAGTACGGTTATTAACAGTCCTTATAATCAGAGGCAGGAGACGTTTGCTGAAAATGTAGTGCGGGGTACGATAACAGATAGAAACGGAAATGTGCTGGCGGAGACACTGGTAGGCGATGATGGAACAGAGACCAGAAATTATCCCTACGGATCTGTATTTGCACATGTGATCGGATACAGTGATCCTCAGTATGGAAATATGGGGCTGGAATCAGTAGAAAACTTCGAACTGCTTACCTCAAATGCATTTTTCCTTGAAAAACTTCAAAATGAGTTTGATGGAGCAAAAAACATCGGTGATACTGTAGTGACCACACTGGATGCGGACCTACAGCAGGCTGCATATGATGCTCTTGGGGACTATAAGGGAGCGGTAGTCATCATGGAGGCCAGCACCGGGAAGATCCTGACAATGGTATCGAAGCCGGATTTTAATCCGAATGATATAGCGGAAGACTGGTCCGATCTGAATAATGATTCTGAGAACAGTCCTATGCTGAACCGGGCAACACAGGGATCCTATGCTCCCGGATCCACTTTTAAGATCATTACGACACTGGCATTTATGAGACAGAACAGTAATTATGCCGACTATACCTATGACTGCAACGGAGAGATCACAGAGGGGAATACCACGATCCACTGTTTTGGAAGCACGGTACATGGACATGAGGATCTTCGAAGTTCAGTCGCCAACTCATGCAACAGCTCTTTTGCGAACATCGGACTTTCTCTTGATATTTCGCAATACAGAGAGACCGCGGAAGAACTGCTGTTTAACAACAGTCTTCCCTCTGTCCTGAATTATACGAAAAGCTCGTTTGCACTGACAGAAGACTCTGAGGATTCTGAAGTAATGATGACTGCCATGGGACAGGGAAAGACAATGACCAGTCCGTATCATATGGCTATGATCACACAGGCGATCGCAAATGGAGGAACTATGATGGAGCCTTATCTTGTGGAAAGCATTACGAATTATACAGGCTCTGAGATCAGGCATAATGTGCCTCAGAGTTATCGGAGAGTCATGACTTCGGCAGAGGCGTCTCAGCTGAAGGAATATATGCAGGCTGTCGTGGAAGAAGGAACTGGCTCAGTGCTTAGCGGCAAGTCCTATACTGCGGCAGGCAAGACAGGAACAGCTGAATACAGTATGTCTGACAGTGACCGGACACATTCCTGGTTCATGGGATTTACCAATGTTGACAACCCTGATCTTGTCATCTGCGTGATCACGGAAGGTTCGGACGGAAGCGCAGGAGGAAGAGCGGTCTCAATTGCTGCTGACATTCTGGATTCCTATTATGATTAAAATGATGTCTATAGACGGGCAGATGCTTATAAGCGTTATATTCTGAAATCAGGCTGTCGGGCCTGCTTTCTGCGGATGCGGAGGAAATGAAGTTATGCAGGTGAAATTCTACTGCGATCTTTATATCAGTGAATGCTGGAAGAATAAAAAGCGGCAGATCATGGAAAGAATAAAAAAGAATAAAATATTTCCGGATACGTATATTATAGCGCTTTCACAGGGAAAACAGAACAATCTGGAGTTTTTTCAGGGAATTCTGCTCCGTCAGCATGTATTCGCAAACAGTGCTCTCTTCGTCATAGGGATTGCTGACGGATACGGTGAAGCTCTGCAGATCGTACATGACATTACAGAGAAAGTATATCAGGAGACTGGTGATGCTGACCTGAGACGTTATATACAGATCCGGCAGGAAGAATTCGAAGAGACGGAGCGGTAAAGATAATGTTACATATATTGTTGCTGATTTTGAAAATAATCGGACTGATTATACTGATCCTGCTGGGCTTGCTGATCCTGGCTGCTGCGCTTCTGATTTTTTCGCCGGTATGTTACAGAGTCCGGCTGTCTGCCGGTGAGACGCTGGAGAGCCTGGAAGGTGAGGCGGGATTTCACTGGTTGTTTCATCTGTTATCAGGAGAGTTTTTCTTTGACAACGGAGAGGTCAGATGGTGGTTCCGGGCAGGATGGAGACGATTTGGAAATGAGAGGGATGCCTCAGCTGGATCAGACAGCACAAAGGTGCAGAAAACAGAAGGGGCAGACAAAACGAAAGAAGAGAAAAGAAGGGAAGATGACCGCAAACCGCCTGTAACAGAAAAAATGGAAAAGGAGCCGGTCAGAGAGGAAGTAAAAACAGAAAATGTCCAAAATGCCCCCCCGGTCAATGTGAAACAAAATACGGGAAAAAACGTAAAGCTATCTGATAGGCCGAAGAAGTCCAGCAAAAAGGATAAGACTTTGGGCGGCAGGATTACGAAGTGGATTGAGAAGATCAAATATACATTTCAGAAGATTTGTGATAAGATAAAATCATTGGACAGAAAGAGAGAACGTCTGCAGGCTTTTATTACAAATGAAATCCATAAGAAGGCGTTTTCCCGGCTGGTCAGAGAGATAAGAAGATTCTTTGGATTCCTCAGGCCGGTCCGGCTTGAAGCTGACATAACATTCGGATGCAAGGATCCGGCTTATACGGGATACATTCTGGCATGGCTGAGTATGGTTTATCCTATGATCGGGGAATATACGGATATACATCCTGATT
>DXCZ01000015.1 GCA_019115765.1 Candidatus Mediterraneibacter stercoripullorum
TCCTTCGCATATTGCCGGACGCGGTCTGTGTATTCCGCATATTCTCGAAGAGTCTGACAAGTTTCCATCAGTTCGGGATTATGTCCTTTGTTGATGTTCAGTGCAATCGCTTTCAGCTCCAGAGAAGGATCCTCTTCCTTTTCATAATATAGATCTGACAGTTTCAGCACATCCCGGTCCGGGCGTTCTTCCTCTCCGTTATAAAAGATGAAGAAATGCGGCGCGGGAATCCTGATCTTCCGGCTGCCGTAAAGGTTCATGTCCTTTGTAAGGTCTGAAAACTCATCTGCTACATAGAACAGATCCCTCAGGGGCATGTTCGGATTCGGGGTGGACTGATGTTCATACAGATACAGCCTGATCTCAAGAACGATAAAAGAAAGATCGTTCTTGAGTCCCATATAGATGGCGTTCTCCAGTGTAACGACCTTCAACAGGTCAGGATCTGTAAACTCCGTTTTGCTGATGGCATTGTACAATTCCAGCAGCTTTGTCTTATCCCGGAAGAGCATGGCAAATATACTTGACTTGTACTCACGGTTGACGGTGTTCTCAGCGGGTGTTGCTTTCTTCGGCATAGATCAACCTCCTTCTTCTGTGGTGCAGGAGATTTCGTTCTGCCTTTTATCATTATTAAATGATAAATAAAGCCTTCTGCCGTCAGCCTTGTAAATCGCGCCAGTATGTACCTTACTGTTCCGGAATACCTATGGCTTTCATCAACTGATGATCTGTATTCTCTGACCTTAACGGAAATCTCTCTGCTGTTGTAATGGAATCCAAAGCATTGAGATTTCTGTTTGACACCGGAGGGTTCATACTTCTCCGGCAGATAAATGTTCAGGTTTAGATATCAGAACTTGTCATCTGTATGACACATATAGAAAAATAATGCTTTTCGTTATTATAGTACGAAAAGCGGACAGGTGCAAGAGGAATAAATGTTAAAAATGAAATTCAAAATTTTTATTTTATGTCAACCTAATGTTTCACTGTAAAAAATATAATGGCACCATCATTTGTAGTATTCAATAACGATGCCATTATATTGTTTCATATTTAGAAACTGTCTTTCCTCCAGACCATCTTGTTTACCACCCCGGTATAGCTCTGGATGATCTTCACTACCTTTGTACTTACATTTTTCTCCACATAATCAGGCACCGGAATTCCCAGATCTCCGTCCTGGTTCATCTCTACCGCCGTATCCACAGCCTGGAGCAGGGACTTCTCATCGATTCCGGCCAGAATGAAACACCCTTTGTCCAGAGCTTCCGGACGCTCTGTAGATGTACGGATACATACTGCCGGGAAAGGATGTCCCACGGATGTAAAGAAGGAGCTCTCCTCCGGCAAAGTTCCAGAATCAGACACTACTGCAAATGCGTTCATCTGCAGATGGTTATAATCGTGGAATCCAAGAGGCTCGTGCTGCATGACCCTTGGATCCAACTTGAATCCGGACGATTCCAGACGCTTTCTGGAACGGGGATGGCAGGAATAAAGGATCGGCATATCGTACTTCTCCGCCAAGCGGTTAATCGCTGTGAACAGAGATGTAAAGTTCTTCTCCGTATCAATATTCTCCTCCCTGTGGGCAGAAAGCAGCATATATCTGCCCGGCTCCAGCCCCAGCTTCTCCAGAATATCTGACTTCTCAATCTCTTCCAGATTCTGATGAAGGACTTCCGCCATGGGGCTTCCCGTCACGTAGGTCCGCTCCTTTGGCAGGCCGCACTCATGAAGATACTTTCTGGCATGTTCACTGTATGCAAGATTCACATCAGAAATGATATCCACGATCCGGCGGTTTGTCTCCTCGGGCAGACATTCGTCCTTGCAGCGATTACCTGCCTCCATATGAAAGATCGGTATATGTAGTCTCTTTGCTGCAATTGCCGACAGACAGGAATTGGTATCCCCCAGAATCAGCAGGGCGTCCGGCCGGATCTGGCTCATCAGCTTATAGGCACAGTTGATGATATTTCCTACTGTCTCTCCCAGATCATCTCCCACTGCATCCATATAAACCTCGGGATCCGTCAGCTTCAGATCCTTGAAAAAGACCCCGTTCAGGTTATAATCATAATTCTGTCCCGTGTGCGCCAGGATACAGCCAAAATATTTCCGGCATTTGGTGATCACCGCGCTGAGGCGGATAATTTCCGGCCGGGTGCCCACAATGATCAGAAGCTTCAGCTTCCCGTTATCTTTGAATCTAATATCTGTATAATCTGTTTTCATAATCTCTCCAATCCGCTGCTCACACAACGATATAACTCTTCATTTTTTATACAACACGAATCCACTTACTTTATTTCATCAATAATCTTCCTGATACATTCTTCCGTCTCTTCCAGATCTGCGGCAATCTCTGCGATTGATCTTCCTTTATCCAGCTTCTTGCACACCAGAGCCTGCAGTGTCTGCATTTTTCCCTCTTCCAAACCACTGTTTCTACCTGCCTCCCATGCTGCTTCCCGCTCCTGTCTCATATGCTTCTCCTGATCATACTCAAATATACTCATTTCTTTCGCCTCCGCGCGGTGTTTCTCCAGAAAATCCTTTAATATATCTTCTTGTATGCACTCACGGATTGCCCGCTCTACAGCCTCTTCCAATTCTGTCTCCTCTGCATACTTACGGATCTTATCCGTATAAACGGCATAATCCCCGAGAGCTCTGCATGCTTCTTTCAGCTTCTGGTTATTATTGCCTGAAATATTCAGCATCACCGCTTCCAGTTCCAGTTTCACATGCTGCTCTTTCCCCCTATAAAGATCTGACAATCTTCTGACCTGTCGTTCAGGGGCTTTCTCTTTTCCATTATAGAAAATCACAAACTCTGGCGGTGGGAGCGGTATCTTCGCTGTTCCATACAGATTCTCATCCTTCGTAATCCTGGAATACAGATGAGAGATATAGAACAGGAATCTCAAAGGCAGATTTGGATTCAGTGTGGACTGGTGCTCATACAGAGAAATTCTTCCATACCGGTTCCCCGAATGTATCCGGATGCTCCGGATCAAAAGGCTCATTGGCCCACATGACCGTCACCAGATTGTCCGTATCCGACAGGTTGATGATATTGTGGGTATAGCCGGGGATCATATCTACTACCGTGATTTCTTCCCCGTTCACCTCGTAGTTCACTACCGGGTAGGGCTTCCCGTTCTCATCCACTCCGATCTTCCGCAGCTGGATCAGGCCATGTCCAGATACAACCACAAACTTCTCATTCTTCGTGTGGTGCCAGTGCTGTCCCTTTGTGATACCCGGCTTGCTGATATTGACTGAGACCTGTCCCCGGTCCGCAGTGCGCAGGATCTCGGTAAAGCTGCCCCGGTCATCCTTGTTCATCTTCAGCTTATAGGCGAATCCGTCTGTGGGAAGATAGGACAGATAGTTGGCATAGAGGCGCTTTGTAAAGCCGTCGCTCATATCCGGAACTGACAGGTCACTGCGGCTCTCCTTAAAGGAATAGAGCAGATCCACAATCTGTCCCAGTATCACATGGAATGTTACCGGGCAGTAGCAGAATCCCTTCTCATCCCTGTGCTCCTCCCCGTTCAGAGCAAGCAGCATCTCCTCGATCAGATCATCGATATAGAGGAGCTCCAGTTCCGTGCTCCGGTCATTGACCTGAATAGGCAGACCATTGGCAATGTTGTTGCTGAAGGTAGCAACCGCCGAATTATAATTCGGTCTGCACCACTTTCCGAACAGGTTCGGGAACCGGTAGATTAGCACCTTTGCCCCGGTCTCCTCACTGTATTTCCGGAACAGCTCCTCCCCGGCCAGTTTGCTCTTCCCGTACTCACTTCCGGCAAAACGCCCCTCCAGGCTTGCCTGGATGCTGCTGGAGAGCATGATGGGCGCTTTGTTCCCGTGCTTTTTCAACGTATCCAAAAGAGTGGATGCAAAACCGAAGTTGCCTGCCATGAACTCCTCCGGATCCTTCGGACGGTTGACTCCTGCCAGGTTAAAGACGAAATCTGCATCCGCGCAGTAGGCATCCAGTTCCTCCGGAGTGGAGTCAATATCATAGGAGTATATCTCAAGGTCAGAGGGATTCTCCAGCCCATTGATCTTATGTACCCGATCCTTCCCGTCACGGATGTTCTTCAATGCCTCCACCAGGTTTTTTCCCACGAAGCCTTTGGCTCCGGTGATCAGTATCTTCATTCTTTGTGTTCCTCCCTGTTTTTCTCCTGAAAATGAAAAGCCTTCCTGACGTCAGCTGTCTCACTGAGATCAGGAAAGCTTCCTGCAATATTTTATGCCATCACCACCATACATTCTTTTTCACAAAATGCAATCCCGTATTTGATGATCTTCTTCGTGCCGCGCCGCTTCAGCCCTTCCGCATACTTCTTCTCTTCGATCTGCTTTAAAGCCTCCCTGCAGGCTGCTTCCAGATTGCCGTCATCCGCGTACTTCAACTCGATTACGATTCCAATCCGGTCCGGCGTCTGGATGGAAATGTCGCTGTAGCCTTCCCCTGTCTCCGCATTGGACTTGACCAGCCAGCTTCCCTGACTGCGCAGAAGTCCAAGAAGCATACCGTGATAGAAATTTTCTTTCATGTTTCTGCGAACAGCCGTATCTCTTACGCTGATAGAATCCCACAGATAATCGCCAAGCATCTCCTGGATCACATCCACATCTTCTGCCGGGAATGCCGCACAGAAGCGGTTGATCCTGGTCGAATCCGCCCGTGTTACTTCCCGGAACCAATCCTGCACCAATTCATAGAACAATTTACGGATCTCACCATTCGGAATCCACAGGTTGAATATATCTGCATCTGCCTGATCTACATGCTTCCCGGTCAGATAACCTGTGGCATACAACACACTCCATACATTTTCAACACTATCGTCGATATCCCGGTATGTCAGTTCCTGTCTGACCTTTTTTGTTATTTTCCCTCCATTTAGCACTTCTTCAACTTCATCTTTGGTTGTCTGGTCTGCTTTTTCAAGAAGCCGAAGAATGAGGTCATTCCCGCTTGTATTGGCCCAGTAGTTTTTTGGGGGAGCAGCAGGAGCCGCCAGCAGCTCATCACAGTAATTAATCACATCCCATGGGCAATATACGTCTGTATCTCCAAAACGATACCCATCATACCAGTCCCGGATCACACCTTTACAGGATGAGAGGCCATAGAATTCCAACAGTTCATCCACATCTGCATTCGTAAATCCGAAGTACTCATCATACCTGAAATCCGAGATCGTGTGTACTTTCAGATTGTTGAGCCCGGTAAAGATGCTTTCCTTAGAAATCCGCAGGCATCCGGTAAGGACAGCGAAATAAAGGCTGTCGTTGGTTTTCAGAGCGTTACCCAGCAGATTACGGATCAGGTTTACCATCTCATCATAATATCCTCCCTGAAACGCCTTATCCAATGGAACGTCATACTCATCGATCAACAGAATGACCTTCTGGCCATAATGCTGAGCCAACAGTTGAGAAAGTGTCTCCAGGCTGTCAATCAATATGACATCCGACATCGCATAGCTCGCATCACTTTTACTGTCTACATTGATAAGGCGCTCATATGCCATCTTATCTTTCTCATCCAGGAGTGGGCTTTCACGCAGAAATCGGAAGCGTTTGGACTCGTTGCCAATCACTGTCCGCAACGCATCCGATGCCATCTTGAAATTCAGTCCATCCACGCTTTTCAGGCTGATAGAAATCACAGGGAACTTTCCCATATATTCTTCACACAGTTCCCGCTCCTGCGCAATCCGTAAGCCGTCAAACAGCGCCGGATCAGTCCCGATCTCAAAAAAATATTTCAGCATGCTCATATTCAGAGACTTGCCAAAACGTCTCGGGCGGGTAAAGAGGTTCACCTTTCCCCAGTTTTGCAGCAGTTCCTTAATAAACAGAGTTTTATCTACATAATAGAAATCCTCTGAGAAGAATTCCCCAAAATTTTCAATCCCGATGGGAAGTTTCTTTCTCATCTTCTTTACACTCCTCTCCGATAGTTACTCTCTCTACATCATATATGCATTCATCGTCCATTACTACGTCTTTATTATCTATACGCATTTTAACTTTACACATATATTACTCTGAAATAATGAAAAACGCAAGTAAAATTTCTATTTCTTCACTGATTTTTTACACTGCCTTACAGTTCCTGCATCTCAAACAGCGAATCTGTACTCTGAATCTTTTTCAAATTGAATACGGTGCTTTAAAACATATGATATAGTATTCAAATCGGAATATTGTATAGCAGTTCTTATTGCTAAACTCTGTATGAAGTCAAACTTTTTATCAGATTTATTATCGGCTCTCCCACTCTGCCAGCTCATCCCGGATATAGGAAAGGGTCAGAAGCTTTTCCTTCACCTGCTCCACGTTCAGAAGTTCTGTATTGTTGGAATTAAACTCAGTCAGCGGATTTCTCTCCACGTCCCCGTCTTTGAAATATTTGTCATAGTTCAGGTCTCTCTTGTCACAGGGAACACGGTAGAAGTTGCCCATATCGATGGCATTGGCGCACTCTTCGTTGGTCAGAAGGGTCTCGTACATCTTTTCACCGTGGCGGATACCAATAACCTTGATCTCATCCTCTGAATGGAACAGTTCCTTCACCGCCTGGGCCTGTACCTCAATCGTGCAGGCGGGAGCCTTCTGTACCATGATATCACCTGACTCTGCATGCTGGAAAGCAAAAATGACAAGCTCCACCGCCTCTTCCAGGCTCATGATGAATCTTGTCATTGTCGGTTCTGTAACTGTAATGGGGTGTCCGTTTTTGATCTGCTCGATCCACAGCGGGATGACCGATCCTCTGGAGCACATGTGTCACACCGTCCCGGATATATCCAACTGACATTTCGAGATGGTGATCCGGGCCGCCCAGTTTCCGAAGGAATGCCTCTTCCTCCGGCTCTACTCTGCGGAGCATAGTGCGGTCTTCCAGGACCAGAGTGAACTCTCTGTAGAGCTCCAGCTGCTGTGATAGTGCTGTAATATCATCTGTTTCCATAAAAATGTAATCTGGAAACAGCATCTTCTTCTCAACATGCCATGCTCCCTGATACCTTTTCATCCGGTCATAGGTAAATACAAATATATCCTGCATGATCCGGCCTGGTATCGTCTTACGGCAGGACGCCATGATCTCTTCCGCCCTGCCCGGGCGGCATTTGAGTACGCACCACATAAAATCACTCCCTGATTTTCTTAGATTACTATGATCTACGAAAACAAGGAGTGAATTTGTACTTTTATATGTTGCTTTTGATTTTATATTCAGATTAATATTAGGCGGATGTTTGAAATAGAATTGTTATTTTTATGTAAAAATGAAGATAGATGGAATTGCCAGGTAAGATTTGCTATTGAATAATGGAAATAATTGAGCTATAATATTCAGGAATTTCGTAGATCATAGTAATCTAAGAAAATATTCCGCAGATAACTGTAACACACAATAAAGACTTTGATTGATTTTATCCTGAAGCGCAGCTCCCTGTATTTCACAGCGAAAGCAAACTGGCTCGGGATAATTTTTTTCATTTGCAGAGAGCCGGCCGGCTGCATCATTTCGGCCGGCTCTCTGTCTTTCTGTTCTATTTTATGCACTTCCCGCAGTCAGGTCAGCTGCAGCTTCCCCATATTTTTTCGCTTCTGTTCGATAGACGAATGGACATAGCGGTTCAGTGTTATATTTACGCTGCCGTGTCCCAGGATCTCGCTAAGACTCTTAACGTCGAATCCGGATTCGATACACCGGGTGGCGAAGGTATGCCGGAGCGCGTGATAGTTGATTTCCGGCAATCCACACTCCCGCAGATAACGCTTGAATATGTTTTCCAGAGATCTTGGTTCGATGAATTTATCCGGCCGCCCGGTCAGGATGTAGGCTTCTCCGGGCATATGATCCAGCGTCCACAGACGCCCCAGCATAGGAGCCGGGATAGGGATATCACGGATAGCGTTTCCCGTCTTAGGCTCTGTAACTATGATCTTTGTCCGCTTTTCTTCCCTGTCCGGAGCCTGGATGCGCTGCATGGTGAAGCGTATCTGAAGGATTTCTTCCTTATATAATATGCTCTCTTTCTTCAGCGCACATACTTCGCCCAGGCGGAGCCCCATATACATACTCATCAGGATACCGGTCTTGACCGGATTGTCATCCTTCATGAGAAATCGTTCCAGCACAGCGCTTTCTCTTCTGTCCAGGACTCTTGTCTCTTCCTCGCTCCTGCGGAATTTCAGCAGTTCGAAATGGCAGGGCACATCAATATCATGCTGTTTGGCATAGCTGCATGTATTTCTCAGGACAGACAATATATCCCGGACGGTACGCACGGACAGCCCTCCCTTTCCGTCCCGCCGTCCCTCTGTGAGCTTCTGCCGGATAAATGCGCTTACATGATCAGTAGTAAGCTGCCGGAGTTCAGTCTGTCCCAGTTCCGGCAGGATATGATTTTTCAGTATGTTTCTATACTTCACATAGGATGACTCTTTCAGCCGCAGACGGGAATTCTCCAGCCACTGCCCCGCAGTCTCTTCTACACTTTTTCCTGGGATTTTCTCTGAGTTGTTCTCTGAGAATGTTGATAACCTGTTCCTGTTGTTCATTATGATACCATCCTTTCTTTTTTCTATCAATTATAGATGGTATCCGGGCCTGTTTCTCCCTACATAGAAAATACGGCTCAAAGCCCCATTTAAAAGGCTTTGAGCCGTATCTCTTTCCATATGAGAGTTAGATAAGACTACTGTCTCCTCTTTTTCTTCTTTTTCTTCCCTCCGGAGGCTTTTCCTCCGCCCTGCTGTCCGGCATTTTTCCCGGAAACAGATGCATTCGCTGCATTTCCTGTACTGTTCTCTCCTGCTGCAGCATTTCCGCCTCTTCCTGCGTCAGCAGCAACACCGATCTGCTTCGCTGCTGTTGCCTCGGCAGCTGCCAGTTCTTTCGCACCTGCGCCCAGCTTTGTCTTCATCACATACCAGAGTGCTCCGGTAATGCAGACAGATGTATATGTTCCGCAGGCGATACCGACCATCAGCGGTGCGGCGAACTCTTTGATGGAGCTGACACCCAGCACATACAGGCAGACTACCATGATGAATGTAGTCAGGTTGGTGTAGATACTTCTCGTCAGCGTTCTCATGATACAGTCGTTTACAAGATCTTTCAGACTCATGTCCTTCGGCTTTGTCTTCATCTCCTCACGGATACGGTCGAAGATAACGATGGTCGCGTTGATGGAGTATCCAACGATGGTCAGCATACATGCGATAAATGTGCTTCCTACGGATACCCGGGCGATCACGTAGAATGCCAGCACGACGAGCACATCGTGTACAAGCGCCACAACCGCGCTGGTGGCGAATCTCACATCCTTGAACCGGAACCAGATGTACAGCAGCATACATACGGTAGCAATAACAACGGCGATCACTGCGTCTGTACGCATCTCGGAACTTACGGTAGAGCTGATATTGGTCATCTCAATATCTTCCTGAGCCACGCCATAGTTCTCTTCCATATACTGGTTCAGCGCCTCACGTTCATTCAGATCCAGAGTCTGAGTCTTGAAGATTACCTGGTTAGAGTCACGTACTGTCTGTACCTGGATATTTGCATCTCCGGTGATCTCTTCCAGATCCGGAACCATCTCGCTGTCAACTTCATCCAGCGTATATGCTCTGTCGAATGTTACTGTCGTGGATGTTCCTCCTACGAAGTCCAGACTGTAGTTCATGGAGCCGATTCCGCGGGCATGATTGATTCCCATGAATACAAATCCGCTGAGGCACATCACGATTGACAGAGCAAAGAACACTTTTCTCTTTCCAAGGAAATCGATTGTTTTCCTCTTCTTCAGCAGACGTCCGTAGAGCTTCTTGTTCCGGATACCGATTCCATAGAAGGAATAGATGATCAGTCTTGTAACTACAAGCGCCGTGAACATGGATACTACGATACCAAGCGCCAGTGTCTGGGCAAATCCGCGGATCGTTCCGCTTCCTCTCAGCCAGAGCACTGCTGCTGCGATCAGCGTCGTGACGTTTCCGTCGATGATCGCTGACATTGCCTTGTGGAATCCTGCGTTAAGAGCTGCATGTACAGATTTTCCTTCTGTCAGCTCCTCCTTCACACGGGCAAATATGATAACGTTGGCGTCTACTGCCATACCGATACCGAGGATGATACCTGCGATACCCGGCAGAGTCAGAGTGATGTCAAATGCATTCAGCAGAATCAAGATCAGCTCTGTGTAGATGAGCAGGGCCAGGCTGGCTGCGAAGCCAGGCAGATAGTATACACAGCACATGAACAGGCATACAATGATCAGACCGATCAGACCCGCCAGAAGGCTGGTGCTGATTGCTTCCTGTCCGAGCTGCGCGCCCACAACCTGTGAGCTCATCTCCTCCAGCTCCACGTTCAGACCGCCGATACGGATCGTGGATGCCAGATTGTCTGCCTCTTCATAGGAAGCCATACCTTCGATCACGGCCTCACCGTTTTCAATAGCTTCATTAACACTGGGGACACTGACAAGTGCGCCGTCATAATAAATGGCGATGGACTCGTTATTTTCTGCTGCCTCTTCTGTCGCAGCCGCGAATTTCTCTGTTCCCTCGTCAGTCATCTGCAGTTCCACATAGGATTCGCTTGCACCGGTCGTCTGATTCTGTCCGGATCTTGCCGCTGCATTTGCAATATCCGTACCGGTCAGTACGATGCTTCCGTCTGCTTCAAGTTCATCGATACTTTTGTTCAGCTCATAAGCCGTTCCATCAGAGTTGACGGAATAGTTCGCATTTCCGTCAGAATCCTTTTCCCTGATGAAGTACAGAGAACCCGGCTGTCCCAGTTCTTCCAGGATCTCATTGGCGTCCTGCACTCCCGGGATCTCGATGCTGACCCGGTTGTCGCCTTCCTGGTACGCCTGTGCCTCTGTACTGTACTCTTCCACACGGCGCTGCAGCTTGTACACTGTATCGTCCATGTCCTCCTGGGACGGCGTATCTCCCTTTACCTGATAGGTGATACTGACACCGCCCTCCAGGTCCAGACCAAGATTAATATTTCTTGCCGAACCCATGCCTTTCTCATTCAGTCCGAAGATGGTTGTGAATCCGAACAGGATCATGACAGCCAGGATCACGATCAGACTGATGATAGATCTACTTTTCTTCATGACTCGTTTTCCTTTCTTACTCGTCTGCCAAAGCAGCTTTTATCATGATCGCGCATTCCACTCTCTTGCGCTCCATCTCACAGCTCACCTCATATGTATCGTTGATCGTGTGATGGAATTTGTAAGAGTTTGCCATACAGCCGCCGCTGCAGTAGAATCTGGCAAAGCACTTCCTGCAGCTTTCTTTCGAATAAACGCTGCATCCGCGGAATGCATCCGCGATCTCCGGTTTAGTAATCCCCTCATCTACATTTCCCATAAGGAACTCTTCCTGTCCCACGAACTGATGACAGGGATACAGGTCGCCCCACGGCGTGACTGCAAGGTACTCTGTCCCCGAGCCGCAGCCGGACAGACGCTTCGACACGCACGGTCCGCCTTCCAGGTCGATCATAAAGTGGAAGAATGTAAATCCTCTTCCGCTCTTCTCTCTCTCCACCATGATCTTCGCAAGTTTATCATACTCTTCAAAGATCTGGGGAAGATCTTCTTTTCTTATGGCATATGGATCTGTATCCTCACCCACAACGGGCTCTATGGAGATCTGTTTGAATCCCAGCTCGGCAAAATGCAGCACATCATTGGAGAAGTCCAGGTTCTCTCTTGTAAATGTTCCCCTGATATAGTATCTCTCCTGATTTCTGCTGTCCGCCAGCTTCTGGAACTTGGGAACGATCAGATCATAGCTTCCCTTTCCGTTCCGGAAGGGACGCATCCGGTCATTGACTTCCTTCCTGCCGTCAAGACTTAATACCACATTATCCATCTCACGGTTCACGAACTCCTGGACTTCATCATTCAGAAGCACCCCGTTTGTCGTCAGTGTAAACCGGAAATGTTTGTCATGCAGCTTCTCCTGCTCTCTGCCGTAAGCTACCAGGTCTTTGACCACCTGCCAGTTCATCAGCGGCTCTCCGCCGAAGAAATCTACTTCCAGATTCCTCCTGCTGCCGGAGTTGGCGATCAGGAAATCCAGTGCCTTCTTTCCCACCTCATATGACATGAGAGCACGTCTTCCATGATATTCACCTTCTTCTGCGAAGCAGTATTTGCAGGCAAGATTGCAGTCATGGGCAATATGAAGACAGAGCGCCTTTACCACTGTCTTTCTCTGCTTGACCACATCGATAAAGTTCTCATATATATCCTTCGTAAACAGCCTTCCCTGCTCTGTCAGTTCAATGACCGCCTCCAGAATATCTGTCAGATCCTCTTCCGGATATGTATCTCCCAGCTTTTCCTTCAGATATTCAGCAGTCTCCGGACTTTTCAGCGTCTCGGCTGTATGTTCTTCATTCAGCTCTGTCAGTGCAGCGATCACATCATATGCTTCCTGATCGACCACATGTACCGCACCGCTGTTCACATCCAGGACAATATTGTATCCGTTATTCTGGTACTGATGTATCACACAGCTACCTCTCTTTCCATTTTTTCTATCTTTTCACACAAGCGCAAGGCAGCGGCCGTAACCGCTGCCTTTCCCCCTTTGACTTCGTCTTAAATTGACTCAGCACACGCGCATATTATTTGCTGTGCTCACATGTCTGGTTTCCAACTGTGCAGGATGTCTTGCAAGCTGACTGACATGATGTCTGGCACTCGCCGCATCCGCCTTTTTTCACTGTGTTGTTCAATGTCTGTGTATTCAAGGTCTTAATGTGTTTCATGTCCTATCCTCCTACTCTTCTGCTGATATTGCTCAAAGTATTATAGCACATGGAGAAATATTTTTAAACCCCTTTTTTATGCGATCATTCCGCCCAGCATCCCGCCGCCTGCGCACAGCAGAAGTGTAGTGATCATGCCTGATATTTCAGACTGAAATGAGTGATAGACTCCCAGCGAGATCAGGATCAGCAGGATAAAATACATACATCCCGTCAGCAGCCCCCAGAGGAACTTCCTGTTTCCTGTCAGCTTGCCCATTACAAATCCACCTGCAAATGTGGAGATCACGTAGATCAGTGTAATTCCCGCGTTAACATACTCTTCGCTCAGTCCTGCCTTATATAACAGAAGGGTAAGCACAAGGAGCAGGATCCCCGTTATTACATATGCGCACAGCAACGCCTTGATCATCCATACGGCTCTCTGTCCGATCTCTGTCCGCCCGCTCATACCTGTGATACTGCTTTTCTTCTCCATTTTCTCTCCTCCCGAACCTGTTTAGCACCCGTTTTTCTTTTCATAGAAACTTTATCATTTCCACCATCATCTGAAATAGAAACGCTTTGTCCCTTTTTAATCATATGTTTCCTTTACAGGTTTTATGACAGGTTTTTCGAAAGAGAAATTTACTGGCTCATCTGTCTTCCAAGGAAGTCAGCAGCACTGGAAGCTACCTTCTGCTCGATCTCACCGAACTTTTTCTTCTCATCTCTGCTCAGCACCGCCACAGCGCCGATAGCGTCCCCCTCACAGATGATCGGGCATACCGCCTCACTGTAGAACTCTCCCATCTCCGGAGTGATCTTCACATATCCGGGTTCGCCTGCCTTTCCCAGTACAGCCGCTCTGTTCTGTATCGTCTTTTCCAGATCCTTGCTGACATACTGATCCTGCAGATCCTTCTTGCCGACTCCGGACGCCGCCACCACCTGATCCGTATCCGTTATACATACCGTACAGCCAAGAGTTTGGGACAGACTCTCCGCATACAGCTTGGCAATCGTCCCGAGCTCCCCGATGGGAGAATACTTCTTCAGGATGATCTCCCCCTCCCGGTCTGTAAATATCTCCAGCGGATCCCCCTCCCGTATCCGCAGAGTCCGCCTGATTTCCTTCGGGATCACGACCCGCCCCAGATCATCGATCCTCCTGACAATACCTGTTGCTTTCATATAAAAAATCCTCCATTTTACTTTCTTACATTTATCTCCTTTGTTTCCCGTAAATGTAGTATTTGTAAAATGGAGGGATTTATACTTGAGCATACGCATCCTTGACCACCCTATGCAAAATAGGCTATGATATGACTGTTCAACCCATGCATCCGCAGGAACTACATTCGATTTTTCACAGGAGGAAAACATGGCAGACATCAGCAGAAAAACCGCCCAGCAGATCGTGGATACTGTCAAGGAGATCTGTGGTCATAACATCAATTTTATAAACAGCATCGGCATCAGCGGCAGTCCGGAGGAAGTTCGCCCATATGCCCGGCTGGCCGAGCGGATCACCCGCCTGATCCTGCGGGAACAGGAACTCAACGCCGCTTGGCAGAACAGAAATGAGAAAAAGAACTTCCTGATCCAGTCGCTGATAAATGGGAACCCGGCAGATCCAGACTATCTCTTCCGCCTGATGGACGATTTCCGCCTGGATCCTCATACACCTAAGCGGATCGCAGTCATCCATGTTCTCACCGGGAACAGCAGCAATTACATATCAACAATGGAACCGAAGATCCGACACCTCTGTGCACAGATTCCGGGATGCCTGTCCTGCTGCCGTTATCCGGACGATTTCATTCTGCTGGCGGACGCCCGGGCCATGGACAGCAGACTGGAACAATTACGAACATTTGCCGGCTCAGAAAATGAAAATATCCACATAG
Organism: Candidatus Mediterraneibacter stercoripullorum; assembly: GCA_019115765.1. GTDB lineage: Bacteria > Bacillota > Clostridia > Lachnospirales > Lachnospiraceae > Mediterraneibacter > Mediterraneibacter stercoripullorum. The sequence goes on from DXCZ01000015.1 coordinate 14,752, forward strand.
GCGTCGGACGAAGTGTTGATATCTGGCAGGCAGATGATTCCTTTTCCACCGCACATATGGCCCTGAATAGTCTGCGGGGAACGGAAGACTCTCTTGCACTTTTTGACGACCTGACTCTTGATATACTCCTCGGCTCAATATCCGCAGACATCCGCAGAGAATATCTCGCAAAAACCATTACAGACCTTACGCCGGATGATCTGTCTCTGCTTGATCTGTATTTCAGCCAGGACTGTTCCCTGTCCAAAACTGCGGAAAAGCTGTTTCTTCATAAAAATACTCTGCAGTACAGGCTGAACCACATCCATCAGAAGTGCGGTCTGGATCCCCGCGCATTCCGGGATGCTGTTGTTCTGTATCTTGCAGTACAACTTAATGCTGGGAAAGAATGAGACATCCACGCCTTGTTATCTAAAACAATTATATTATAATCATTTTCCAATTTTTGTTATTTGCAACATTTCTCTTTTTTATTTTTTACTCTAAAATGTAATCAGATACAACAGATCAGAAGATAAATGGAGGGATCAGATTTGAAAGTAGTAGCTGCAATTGACTCATTTAAAGGAAGCATGACGTCCATGGAAGCCGGTCGCGCCGCCAGGGAGGGAATCCTGGCAGCCCATCCGGATGCGGAAGTCGTCGTCCGCCCCCTCGCTGACGGAGGAGAAGGAACCACCGACGCACTGATCGAGGGGCTTGGCGGCAAAAGGATTGATTTGACTGTTACCGGCCCGCTGGGCGATCCTGTTTCCTGTTACTATGGATATCTCAGCAGTACGGAAAATACCGGCAAAAAAAGCGCCGGCAAGAGCAAAGGCACAGGCGGCGTAGAGAGCAGCACAGACGGCGCGGGGATTCCGTTTCACGGATCTGGAAGGAAATGACCCTGGCGAAGGGGGACAGGCTCTCGGGAAAGTGGCTTCCATAGATATCACCGGCAGGGATCCCCGCCTGGATGAATGCAGGTTCCGGGTAGCCTGCGACGTGACCAACCCTCTCTGCGGTAAAAACGGTGCTACCTATATATATGGCCCCCAGAAGGGCGTTACTGCTGAGATGAAAGAATCTCTTGATCAGGCCATGGCGCATTACGCCAGTGTGGCTGCCGATACGCTGGGACAGGATCATGCTGAAGCCGCAGGAGCAGGCGCGGCAGGCGGACTGGGCTTCGCACTTCTCAGCTTTCTGAACGCGGAACTGACTCCCGGGATCCAGCTGATCCTGGACGCAGTTGGTCTGGAAGAAGAATTGAAGGACGCAGATGTAGTCATTACAGGCGAAGGCCGTCTCGATCACCAGACCGCCATGGGGAAAGCACCTGTAGGTGTAGCCGAACTTGCGAAAAAACACGGAGCAACAGTGATCGCATTTGCCGGAAGTGTCACACCGGACGCAGGGGCCTGCAATGCAGCAGGCATTGATGCTTTCTTCCCCATTGTCCGTGGCGTCACTGCGCTTGAAGAAGCCATGGATCCTGAAAATGCGAAGGCAAATATGCGGGCCTGCGCGGAGCAGGTGTTCCGGCTGCTGTAATAATCGGCTACATTTCTAAGACAAAAAAAGCAAAAGCACTTCGAATCCATCCGAAGTGCCTTTGCTTTTATTCATATACTTTCTCTTTTCTCTGTCTTCAGAAAAAATTAAATCTAACTGATCAGATTATTCCATCTCTCTGTATTCCTGGGCAATATTGAGAACATGATCTCCCATTCGTTCAAAATCTGTAAGGATCTCCGAGAACACAATACCGCTCTGAGGCTTGCATTTGCCCTTTTTCAGACGCTGCATCTGTTTCTTGAAATACTTGTCCCGCATATTGTCTGTCTTCTGCTCCAGCGTGACAGCCTGTTCCAGCACCCGGTCTACGTTCTCCGAACTGACGTCACTGATATTATTTATAGAAGCGAGACACTGCTGCTTCATCTCCTCCAGCTCTTCCAGCACATTGTCAGAGAACTTCAGATCCCATTTCTTCATATCATCGGCGTATTCCACAATATTCACCGCATGATCTCCGATACGCTCCAGATTGCTGATGATGGCATAGTAGCCGTTGATCTTCCTTGAGTCATCTGAAGACATCTCCCCCGCCATTAGGGATACTACATATTCCGAAATCCCTTTATTCAGATAATCGATATATTCTTCTCTCTCTGCAACTTTAGTTCTCAGTTTATCATCATATCGGATCAGCGTATCGAATGCGTCGGAAATATTCTTTGAAACCATATCTCTCATTCTTCCGACTTCTTCCTTGACCTGAGTAACCGCAACCGCACTGTTTCCAATCGAATAGGATGACTCAAATGGTCTGATATACTTCAGCCTCAGATCTTCGTCGTCTGCCTTCTTGCTGTCCGGAAGGATCTTCACTGCCAGATTTGCCATATTGGTTCCAAACGGCAGCAGGATCAGGGTCGTCACAATATTAAATATTGTATGGGCGTTGGCGATCTGAGCCACCGGATCGCCCGGGGTAAGAGACTCAACCCATGTAATATACTGCGGCACGCAGATACAGATCGTAGTAAATATGATCGTTCCGATGATGTTGAACATCAGATGTATGATCGTAGTCCGCTTCGCGTTCACCTTCATACCGATAGATGCCAGGACCGCTGTAATACAGGTTCCGATATTCTGCCCGAACAGTACATATACTGCACTGGAGAGAGGGATCATTCCTGTTGCGGCAAGTGCCTGCAGGATACCGACGGATGCAGACGAGGACTGGATGATAGCGGTAAATACAGCTCCAACCAGGATACCAAGCAGCGGATTGCTGAACTGTGTCATGAGATTGAGGAACGCCTCCGAATCCTGAAGAGGTTCCATTGCTGCTCCCATCATATCCATACCCATGAACAGGATACCAAGGCCCGCAAAAATACTGCTGATATGGTGTGCCTTCTCGTTCTTGATAAACATCATCACCGCCACGCTGATAATAGCGATCAGAGGAGCGATGGCTCCGATATCAAGAGCGATCAGCTGTCCCGTGATGGTTGTACCGATATTGGCTCCCATGATGATCCACACAGCCTGCTTCAGTGTCATAAGGCCGGAATTGACAAATCCCACGACCATTACAGTAGTCGCGGATGAGGACTGTATGACAGCCGTAATAGCTGCTCCTACCAGAACTCCTTTCACCCGGTTTGACGTCAGTTTCTCAAGGATTGACTTCATCTTGTTGCCGGCGGCGGCTTCCAGACCGTTGCTCATCATCTGCATTCCGTACAGGAACAACGCAAGTCCGCCAAGCAAAGAGAGTACATCTGTTATACCCATTACTCTTTCTCCTTCGTGTTGACTAATCTGAAATCTTTCATTATTAAGTTATACTTCGCGCAAACAGCGCTATTATTAAAGTAACATGGCTGCATCTGACATGTCAACGGATATTTTACACGAATTTTATTTAGATTTTACTTTTTATTAACTTATTGCCGTTCAGACATGTCCTGGATTTCTTACTATTGAAAACCACGCTTTATTCTGCTAAAATTTTAAACGTGAGTAAAAATGCGTTTGATCAAAGGAGAGCGAATCAGCAATGAGTCTGACTATACCTATCGAGACCTCCGCGCGGCATATCCATATCACCGCGGAGGATTTTGAGACACTGTTCGGCCCGGGCACGAAGCCTACATTTGCCAAGGAACTGAGCCAGCCGGGACAGTACGCGTGCAAAGAGCGCCTGACTGTCGTCGGTCCCAAGGGTCGTTTTGAGAAGGTTGTGATACTGGGGCCCTGCCGGAAAGAGACACAGGTAGAGATTTCCGTTACCGACGCCCGTCGTCTGGGGATCCGCAGCGTGATCCGTCAGTCCGGCGACCTGGATGGCACCCCCGGATGTACACTTATAGGTCCGAAAGGAAAGGTTGAGCTTGATAAGGGTGTGATCGTAGCCAAGCGTCATATCCACATGACCCCGGTAGACGCCATCCGCGCTCATGTAAAGGATAACGACATCGTCTTCGTCATCACGACCAGTTATGAACGGTCCCTCATCTTTTCAGATGTAGTAGTCCGCGTCAGCCCGTCCTACTCACTTGCCATGCACGTAGACACAGATGAAGCCAATGCCTTTGCCAATGAGGACAATCCCACCGGTGTTATACTGAAGCTTTTTGACGGGCATACTTATAATCTCCAGAGGTGGGCGGACGAGCTCAGAGCCGGGATTCACCGCTGATCAGACCAGGTTATAAACAGGAGGAAATAAAAATGAGTAAGATTGAAGAAGTAAGAAGCGCCATGGTAGCAGCCATGAAAGCAGGCGACAAAGAGAGAAAAGCTGCACTGTCCTTTCTCCTCTCTTCCCTGAAGAATAAAGCCATTGACAAGAGAGCCGACCTGACCGAGGAGGAAGAAGGACAGGTCATCCTCAAGGAGATCAAGCAGTTAAAGGAGACCCTTGACATGACTCCTGAGGACCGCACCGATATCATCGACGAGTGCAAAAAGAGACTCTCCGTCCTGGAAGAGTACGCACCGAAGATGATGGACGAGACTGAGATCAAAGCTGTGATCACAGAAGTTCTTGCTTCCCTGGGTATTGGGCAGCCCACACCGAAGGACAAGGGACGCATCATGAAGGAACTGATGCCGAAAGTCAAAGGAAAAGCTGATGGAAAACTGGTGAGCGATATCCTCACTTCCATGATGGCTTAGAAAAGGAGTTCCCGCATCTATGTTTATCTTAGTTTTTGAGCAGCTTGTGAAGATGTTCTTCATCATGCTGCTCGCATTTTTCTGTTACAGGATAAAACTGGTGGATCAGGCCGGCAATCAGACCCTTTCCAATCTGCTGCTCATGGTCATAAATCCTTTCGTCATCATAACCGTATACCAGGTTGCATATGACCCGGAGCTTGTCCGGGGGCTGCTGCTTTCTTTCCTGGCAGCGGCAGTTGTCCATATCGTGGGCATCCTGATCTCCATGCTCCTGATCCGCAGGGGCGCCGGAGATGACTACTGCATCGAACGGTACAACGCAGTCTATTCCAACTGCGGATTCATCGGTATTCCGCTGATCAACAGTGTACTGGGCAGCACAGGTGTCTTCTACCTGAGTGCATATATGATCGCATTCAATATCTTTTCCTGGACCCACGGCGTGGTCCTCATGGAGAAGAAATGCTCCTTCAAAACAATAAAGGAAGGACTCTTATCCCCCATATTCATAGCATCCATCATCGCGCTGATCCTGTTCTTTGCTCAGATCCGGATTCCTGCAATCCTTCTGGATCCCCTGCAGTATGTGGCGGATATGAACGCCCCGCTGGCCATGATGATCGCCGGATTCTCCGTGGCCCAGGCGGACATCGGCAAAATGTTCCGCAATATAAGGCTGTATTTTGTATCTGCAGTCAAACTGCTCATCCTCCCGCTGGTGATGATCCTCATCCTGAAACTGATGGGACTTCCCCTTGAGGTGTCGCAGACTATACTTATCGCGGCCGCATGCCCTGCTGCCGCCACCGGAACCATGATGGCGATCCGTTACAAACAGAACTACACCTACTCCTCGGAGATATTCGCCCTGTCCACGATCCTGTCCGTGATCACAATTCCAGGAATCGTATTCCTCTCGGAAATGATCCTGTGATAATAGGCTGTTCGGTCGTTCCCGGGTGTCCGCCATCAAGGCGCTGTGTTGCCCCGGCGGCCACGCTTTCGCTCGGAGCATAGCGCAGCGGACACATAAAGCCGCAAAGGACGCGGCTTAAGTGCCGGCGCTCTGCTACGGGCCTTCGTGACAACACAGCGCTTTGACAGCTGGATACCTGGAACAGGCCTGAACAGGCCACAACGTAAACTGGCGCGGCTTGGAGATCTTACCATTTGCGAGACTTCCAGACCGCGCCTCTGTTTTGACGGCTGTATAGCCACTGACTTCCGTCTTGAACAGCCTCACTTCTTGTCTCTTTCTTCCCACTTATGATAGATCGCCTCCAGCGCATCCACCACGCCGTCGATCCCCAGCAGGCTGGCGTTGAACAGCATACCGCTGGCCTCGATGCTGCCCCACTCTCTTCCTGTTCTGGACTCATAGTAGAGTTTTCGTTCTTTGTCTGTCTTCTTGATCTTGTCTATGGCCTGCTTTTCATCCAGCTTATAGATCTTCATGATTCTGCGCACCCGGTCATCTTTATATGCGTAGACAAATGCGTTGATGCAGTTACTGTAGTCTCCCAGCACATAATCGGCGCACCGTCCCACGAAGATCCCCGGTCCCTGTTCTGCCAGTTTCCGAATGATTGCCGACTGCCTCTCATATATCCGGTCCGTCAGCGGCTTTCCTGATTTGTCACTGGTCACAAACAGTCGGTACTCGGTGCTTCCCGCGGCATACGCCGACAAAAATCTCCCCAGGACTGTCTCGTCCACTTTCGTCGCGTCTTCATTGCTGATCCGCAGCTCCTGCGCCGCCATCCGGATCAGATTGTGGTCATAAAGCGGAATGTCAAGTCTCTCTGAAAGCCTGTTTCCAATCTCATGGCCACCGCTTCCGAACTGTCTCCCAATGGTAATGATCGTATGTTTCATCATATCTGCCACTCCTCCCCGCGAATCTGTCGCTGTTGATGCAATCATTATACCACGTGTGCAGAAAAGAAAGCGCCGCGCAGCGGCATTTACTTTTCAAGCCGTGGATTTTGGTATAATCCCGGCAAAGCCGGGCAGACCGATTAACTCGGTCTGGATTGCGCTTTACGCAATCATTATACCATCAAACTGTCAGAAAGTGGATATGAATTTCACCATATTCTTAGATAATTCACCGCATCTTATCCCCTGCTCTCCTTCTTTCCGCTGACGATCCTGAAGTACTCTCTGGATGTCACCGCATACACAAGCATGTAGAAAAGGGCGAAGACTACAAAGCATACTGCCGTTACGATCATCAGGAGCTTCTCATCGGTGGAGATCAGCAGGACCAGCAGCTTAGAGATCAGCGGGAAGGCAAATACCAGATGTATGCCAGCCATGATCAGCGGCAGGAAGAACACGGTCAGCACCTGGGAGTTGATGCTCTGCTTTACCTCTCTGCGGCTCATTCCTACTTTCATCAATATAGAGAAACGGTCCTGATCCTCATAGCCTTCTGAAATCTGTTTGTAATACATGATCAGTA
>DXCZ01000016.1 GCA_019115765.1 Candidatus Mediterraneibacter stercoripullorum
GATAAAGATGAATTCCGCTTTGTGTGGATCACAGAGTTCCCGCAGTTCGAGTGGAGCGATGAGCAGGGACGTTATCTCGCCATGCACCATCCGTTTACCATGCCCATGGAAGAGGACCTTCCTCTCCTGGAGCAGGGGAAACTCGGGGAAGTGCGCGCGAAGGCTTACGATATCGTGCTCAACGGAAACGAGATCGGAGGCGGAAGCGTCAGGATCCATCAGAACGACATCCAGGAGAAGATGTTCGAGGCGCTTGGATTTACAAAAGAGCAGGCGCACACCCAGTTCGGGTTCCTGCTCGAGGCATTTAAATACGGAGTGCCGCCGCACGCAGGGCTTGCCTACGGTCTGGACCGTCTTGTTATGCTCATGGCGAAACAGGACAGCATCCGCGATGTGATCGCGTTCCCGAAGATCAAGGACGCATCCTGCCTGATGACAGAGGCGCCGACTCCGGCAGACCAGAAGCAGCTTGACGAGCTGGGGCTGGAAGTGAAGGCTGAGCCGGAAGCGTAAAGGACAGCCGGGGAGAGAAGACCCCGGACAGCCAGGGCGGAAAAAGTCCAGTCCGGCGGGGACAGAACAGGACGAAGATAAAATATATTACAAATACAAGAGATGAAACGGGGCGTCAGCACTGAATATCAGGTCAGTGCTGACGCCCTCGTTTTATCTGTCTGCGAATGTCTGCCTGTGAATGTCTGCCTGTGAATGTCTGCCTGTGAATGTCTGCCTGGGATTGCCTGCCTGTGATCATCTGATTTCGTATATCCGCTTACGGATTACAGAAGTGTATCAGGTATTCGGAAAAGAGGCGGAGAAATATCATGCTGTATGTACAGAATGTTTGGGTGGAAATAAACAGGGAGATATTGTAAGCTTAAGACAGAAGAAGAGAGAGCGGATTTTCAGGAAAATAGTCAGGAGGTGAATTGTTATGAAAGAAGTTTTTAAACGGAAGTACAGAGCTCTGCACGGCGCGGCAAAAATGTGGAGGCTGCTTTTAGTTATAATGATCATTCCCGCAATGGCCGCAGGATGTGGAAAGCAGGAGAATGAGGAAGACAAAGAAAGCCCTGCCCCTCAGGCGGATGAGGATTCTGAATGGATGGGGCTGACCCCGCCGGAACTGGCGCAGGAGATATTAAATGAACACAATGACACGGATATGCAGGAAGCCCAGGATGGACAGAAGGTTTTGGAGAAGGTTTACATAGGAGACACCAATGTGTTATGCGGAGTATATATAGCGGAGGAAGGGGAATACGCTCGAGGGATTGGTCCCAAACTCAACCTTTATCCGAACGGAGAGGGGGATTTTCACGTTCATTCAGCCTCGAGCTATATTGCATCCGGCGGTTATGAAGCGGCTGACGGGAAATTGATCTTAACGGATGAGTTCAGCGATGAGCCGCAAGATATATATACCTTTGAAATCGCAGACAACAAATTGATCTTCCTGGCGGATGAATCCGCAGAAGTGTGGGATTATGGTCCGGGTACAGTGGCGGATGGCATGGTGTTAGTTTATGATGAAGAACTGACGGAATGGTATATGGCGGATGATCTGGATTGATATAGCTGGAAGATAGACCTATTAAAAACTCAGGAGCAGTTCCTTTATTTTGGGAAGTTGCCCCTGAGTTTTTCGTTTGTGTAGAGGATGCGAGCGGATGAATTGCATATAAAATGTCTGCGCTATTCATCCCATCCTTCGTAAAACCGGATATTCACGGAGATATTTCTCACGATATCTCCTTCTTCTGTTTCGATGTCCTCGATCTCAGACACATAGGGAAGGAGCGGCTCTTCTTCCTCGAGTTCCACTGTGATCCAGTTCCTGCATGCCTCGTTGGCATTATCAATGGCGTCGTCCAGTGTGGCGCCGGAAGCCTCGCAGCATTCAAGATCCGGGAAGAATGCGCGGAAGCCGCCGTCTTCATTTTTGCGGAATACCGCAGGGTATATAAATTTCATAGTCAGTTGCTCCTTTTTGTGTTTTCATATTTTTTCAAACATTTTGATGCCTGGCTGCCGCCGGCACTGTGGTCAGTATAGTATAAACAGAGGGAAATAGCAAGCATGCTCTAAATCTTTTGGATGATACGTAATCCTGCCATCAGCAGTGCCGGAAAGATGATAGCTGCCTGGATCCCCAGGCTTCAGGTTATCGCCTGCGTGTGCGGATATCAGTCCCACGAAGGACGGACCGCCGGAACATCCCAGGTCTCCGGCCAGCGCCATGAGGGCGAACAGCGCGGTACCGCCTCCTTTCAGGACGGATGCGCCGATGCTGAACGCGCCGGGCCACATGATCCCCACGGAAAAGCCGCAGATCCCGCAGCCCAGAAGGCTCAGAGCAGGCAGCGGGGAAAGTGAGATCATGCAGTAGGAGAAAATGCAGAGCGCGCCGCTTAAGATCATTGCTTTTTTCAGATTTAATTTCTCTCCGAAAAAGCCGTAAAGCAGCCGGGAGCTTCCCATGCACACGGCAAAAAACATGGGACCGGCCAGGTCTCCGATAGACTTGCTCACTCCCAGCCCCTGCTCGGCAAATGCAGAAGCCCACTGGCTGACTGCCTGTTCGCTGGCGCCGGCGCAGGTCATGATGACCATAAGAATCCAAAAAGCCGGCTTCTTAAGTACAGCGCCTAGCGGAAGGCCTTCTTCATCTTCGGCAATGAGAGGACAGAGAGGAGCCTTGCGGAATACAAAGAGATTGTAAAGAGGGACCAGTGCCCAGAGGACCGCCATGATCTTCCAGCTGCCCAGTCCGAACAAGGCAAAAAATATGGTCGATATCAGAACCACAGCCACATGTCCCCAGCAGTAGAAAGAGTGCAGGAGGCTCATGGTCTTCTCTTTATTCTTTGTTGGAAGTGCCTCCACGATCGGGATGAGCATGACTTCCAGAAGCCCTCCGCCCAGCGCGTAGATCGCGACGGACAGGAGAAGCCCGGCGAACGGGGAGGGCAGGATCTCTGGCAGGAACGTCAGGCAGACAAGCCCTGCCGCGGCAGCGGCGTGGGCGATCACCATGGACGCGCGGTAGCCGATCCGGTCGATGAATCCAGCGGACAGACAGTCCACCAGGAGCTGGATCAGGAAATTGACCGTGATCAGCAGGGTGATGCTGCGCATGGAGATGTGATACGAGCTCTGAAAGGTCAGGAATAAGAGCGGGATAAAATTATTGACGATCGCCTGGACCACATAGCCTGTATAGCATGCGGAAAGGGTGCGGCTGTAGGTCTGTTTCATGGAAGAAAGCCTCCTTGTGTGTATATAGCTGGATTCATTACCGGTATCTGTAATTCCACTCCTCTTCCGTAAGTCTTGGAGTGAACCATGTGCCGCTGATCCCTTCTGTTGTCCCTGTTACATGATTGGATACATACTGAAAGCTCCCGTCCGGCAGGGGGCGTACAACGAGTTCGCTGATGACTGCCTGGTCGGTGAGGTTCGTAGTCTGGACTGCCTGCACGGTCAGTTTCAGAGTACCGTCCGGCCGGGTCTCATACGCAGTAACTTCGGGATAGGGCGAGTAGGGGTATTCTGCATCCTCCAGCCCTCTTGGACGGTACTGGTAAGTATCACTCTCGGGATAGTATACGGCGCGGGATCTTATGGTATCCGTGCTGATATTCAGATAGGACTGAAGCACGCTGTCAAATTCGGATGCAGGGATTTCATATTCCGCCCCGGTGTATGCGTATGGGTAGGGTGCCTCCGTGCCGTATTTCATCCGGTACATCAGATCATACAGATCATAGAAATTCAAGGAGCCGAAACCGTCAGATTCGCTCCAGTCCGAGATCAGGACATTATTTCTGTTATAGCCCACGGGCATCACATATTTCCGGTTGTATTCCCTGCAGTCAGAGTCCAGCGGCTTGACACGGATGCCGATCTCCCCGGGCGGACCGTCATACCCGGGCATCCGGTACTGATCGAAAAAGAAATAGCCGCTTTCTGTGTAACACCATTTCTCAGCGGTGAATGCTTCGTAATAGCCGGCCTTCGGCGAGCCGCCATCCCAGTAGAGGGTGCATCTCTGCACGCTGATGCTGCCGTCCTGTGTCCGCAGGTCATAGTATATAACGCTTCCGCCTTCCATGACAAGGAGAACAGTGGCATCCGCTTCTTCTCCGGCTCCTGCGGCGGACAGGAAGTCTTCCAGTATTTCG
>DXCZ01000017.1 GCA_019115765.1 Candidatus Mediterraneibacter stercoripullorum
AATGTAGCCTATGACCGGCTCTATGACAGCCTGAACTGCGATGAGCTGGAGGAATACAGGAAAGCAGCAGGTGAACAGGCCAGATCAGCTGTGGAACATTTCAAGGATGACTTTATTTTTAAGATTAGAAGTGCAATCCGGGAGGCATACCAGAAAAAGGATGAGCTGAACCGTATTCTGGAGCGGCTTGATTTCGGAAAGGATAGATATCAGTTTGTTATTACCAGAAATAAAGGGCCAGATGGGAAATACTACAAGATGTTCATGGATGATGCATTAAGCATTGATCCTGCTCAGCTTACAGGTGGTATGGAGAATCAACTGAATATGTTTACTATGGAACATGAACAGGAGTACGGGGAACTGATGAATGAGCTGATCAATATATTTATCCCACCTGAGAATGCTACCCAGGAAGAACTGGAACAGGCCAAGCGGAACATGGACAAGTATGCAGACTATCGTACCTATCTGTCCTTTGACATGCAGCAGATCATTCATGGAGAGAAAGATATGAAGATCGGGCTGAGCAAGATGATACGGAAGAACTCCGGCGGAGAAGGACAGAACCCGCTGTATGTGGCTCTGCTGGCAAGCTTTGCTCAGTTATACCATGTGAACGAGCCTGCCCGGAGCCGGAGACACACTACCATACGTCTGGTGGTACTTGACGAAGCATTTTCAAAGATGGATGCGGAAAAGGTGGCAAGCTGTATATCCCTGATCCGGGGACTGGGTTTTCAGGCAATTATCAGTGCTACGAATGACAAGATCCAGAATTATCTGGAGAATGTAGACAAGACATTTGTTTTCGCCAATCCCAATAAGAAACATATTTCTATCCAGGAATTTGAACGGGAGGAATACGGGCAGCTGAAAGGAGAGAGTTGATTATCATGGAGGAAGAAGTAAAATGAAGAAGACAGGAGGAAGACAGAAATGAAAATAATGATCGCATCGGACATTCACGGCTCTGCCCTGTACTGCAGGCAGATGCTGGATGCCTATGAGCGGGAAGGAGCGGACCGTCTGATGCTCCTGGGGGATATCCTCTATCACGGACCGAGAAACGATCTGCCGGAAGGATATGCTCCGAAAGAAGTGATAGCCATGCTGAACACGATGAAGAGGGAACTGCTCTGTGTGAGAGGAAACTGTGACACAGAAGTGGATCAGATGGTGCTGGAATTTCCTATTATGGCGGATTACTGTTTCCTGGAGCTTGAGCTCCCTGTGGAAGAATCGGAGCATCGGAATACAGGAACTCCGGAGAGGTTGAACGCCGCGGATCAAATAGAAAAGAAGCGGGACAGTATTACGGTGTTTGCTACCCATGGTCATGTGTATAATCCCCATGTGCTGCCGCCAATGCAGGACGGTGATATTCTGCTGAACGGGCACACACATATCCCTGCATGTGAGGAGATCATGGACATGAACGGAAATTCTTACCGGTATCTGAATCCGGGCTCCGTGTCCATTCCGAAGGAGGGCTCCCGGCACAGTTATATGATATATGAAAAGGGGACTTTTGTATGGAAAGATCTGCTGGGAGAGGAGTACTTGACATGGAAGACAGGATCGCGCTTTTGATCGATGCGGATAATGTTTCCGCAAAATATATAAAGCCTATACTGGACGAGCTGTCCAAATACGGGAATGTGACGTATAAGAGGATCTATGGAGACTGGACAAAAACCAACAACGCCAGCTGGAAGGAAGAACTTCTTCAGAATTCTATTACACCAATCCAGCAGTTCAGTTATACTTATGGAAAGAATGCAACGGACTCAGCCATGATCATAGATGCCATGGATATGCTCTACACCAGCGAGCTGGAAGGGTTCTGCCTGGTGTCAAGTGACAGTGACTTTACGAAACTGGCAAGCCGTCTGCGGGAGAGCGGCAAGATGGTCATCGGTATGGGAGAGGATAAGACTCCGTCACCCTTCCGGAAGGCATGTGATATTTTTACAGTGCTGGAACTCCTGTTGGAGGACAACACCATGGATAAAGACGAGCAGGAACATGACGGGAAAACGGCCTCTCATCATACTCATAAAAAGGAGCAGAAGAAGAATGCTGTCGCAACGGCTACAAAGGATCAGATCCAGGAGGCGGTGGTCAAGATCATCACGGAGAATCAGAATGACGACCGGGAGACCGGGCTGGGTGAGGTTGGAAGCCGGCTGGTCAAGCTGTATCCGGACTTTGACGTACGGCGCTACGGATACAGTCTTTTGTCGAAGTTCCTTGAGACGCTTCCGAAGCTGAAGCTGAGACAGGAAGGTACGAAGGTGACAGTGACTCTTTATGAGGATAAGAGCCGCAGAGAGATGCTGGAAGAATATATCCTCCAGCAGATCAGGAGTTCGGGAAAATACGGGATCTCTCTTGGATCTCTGGGCAACCGGATCCGGACGAAGGACCGGAACTTCAAGGTGAGAGACTATGGCTTCTCTCAGTTCAAGCAGTATATACAGAGTTTCCCCAATGTGGAGCTGGTGGATGACGGAGAGAGGACCAGAGCGGTGTATGTGAGCGATGAGTGAAAGGAAAACAGATCATGCTGCATGTAGGAATTGTTGAGGATGAAGCGGACTGCAGGAAACTGCTCCGGGATATGATTGAAAAATATGCACTGGAGAAATGGAAGACGATTGATCAGGTGCCGGAAGAATTCATAGAGAAATGATGTGCTACTGTGATTGAACATCCGAAAACAGGAGCGGAACTTTAAGTTTCTCTAATTTCTCTCCGAAGTCGCCCGACCACATCCGACCTCCCCGCAGAAAGATTTTTGAGATCGGCTCTGTTTTCTGGGGTGTTCAAGACAGAAGTCAGGGGCTATACAGCTGACGAGACAAAGGCGCGGCCAGGAAGTCTTACTAATTGTAAGTCTTTCAAGCCGCGCCAGTTTGCGTTTCTGCCTGTTCGGTTGTTCCCGGTATTCAGCGCCTTGACAGCTGAAAACTTGGAATAACTGAGCTAAATAGCCAAAAAAGAAAAGATTACAGCAGGATTTTTGTAAATTCATGTGTCTTGTCACCTGTAAATTACAGTGGTATACTATGCGAAAGAAAAGAGAGCCGCTGCAGTGCAGGGAGGAAAGGGTGCAGATCATGACAATACAAGAAGAGATCAGAAAACTGAAACAGGAAAAGAACGCTGTGATCCTGGCGCATTATTACGTCAGGCCGGAGGTACAGGAGATCGCGGATTATATCGGCGACTCTTTTTATTTGAGTAAAGTTGCCGTGGGACTGAAAGAGCAGACCATCGTTTTCTGCGGCGTGTCATTTATGGGAGAGAGTGCCAAGGTACTTAATCCGGAGAAAAGAGTGCTGATGCCGGATAAGCATGCGGACTGTGCCATGGCCCACATGGCTGATGTGGAGACTATCCAGCGGATGAGAGAGAAGTATGAAGATCTGGCGGTAGTATGCTATATCAATTCTACTGCAGAGCTGAAGCAACATTCCGATGTGTGTGTAACTTCTGCAAATGCAGTGGATATCGTCAAGGTGCTGCCTAACAGGAATATCTTCTTTATCCCGGATAGGAATCTGGCGCATTTCGTGGCAGAGCAGGTGCCGGAGAAGCATTTTGTATTCAATGAAGGCTGCTGCCCCGTTCATCAGGAGATTAGCATAGAGGAAGTGAGACAGGCGAAGGAAGCACATCCCGGGGCGGAGGTGCTGACTCATCCGGAATGTCCGGCGGCTCTGCTGGAGATCTCGGATTATATCGGAAGCACGTCCGGGATCATTGCCTATGCGGGGAAGAGCGGCGCATCGGAGTTTATCATCTGCACAGAGAACGGGGTGCGCTATGAGCTGGAGAAGAGATATCCGGAGAAGACATTTTATTTTCCGGAGACCGAACCTGTCTGTCATGACATGAAGCTGATCACCCTGGATAAGATCCTGCATGTGCTGAAGACAGGAGACAACGAAGTGGTGCTGGATGAGACGCTCAGAGAAGAGTCGAAGATTCCTCTGGAGCGGATGCTGGAACTGGCAGGGAAATAGTACATCTGGGGAGGAGATATGAAATGAAGATGAGAGCAGATGTGGTGATTGTCGGAACCGGAGTGGGCGGACTGTTCAGCGCTCTGAACCTGCCCCGTGACATGAAGATCATCATGATCACTAAGGCGGATCTGGAGAGCAGTGATTCCTTCCTGGCCCAGGGCGGAATCTGTGTCCTGCGGGACGACAGTGATTATGACAGTTATTTTGAAGATACCATGCGGGCGGGGCACTATGAGAACAGGAAAGAATCGGTAGATATCATGATCCGCAGTTCCAGGGAGATCATTCAAGATCTGATCGGATATGGTGTGGAGTTCCAGAAGCGGGATGACCAGGCGGACGGCGCCGCGCCAGAAAACAGGACAAGGGATGAAAAAGATGCGGCTGGAGATAATAGGGATGGCGCCTGGCTTGAGCACTATGCCTTTACCCGTGAGGGCGCCCATTCGAAGCCCAGGATCCTGTTCCATGAGGATATCACCGGGAAGGAGATCACCAGCAGACTGCTGGCTCAGGTAAAGCAGTTGGACAATGTGACTATCTATGAATATACGACTATGACAGATATCATAGAAGAAAACGGAGAATGCCGGGGAATCCTGGCGAAAGAACGGGACGGAGGGGAACTGGAGATCTGTGCAGAGTATACCATATTCGCCAGCGGAGGTATCGGAGGTCTGTATAAGCATTCCACTAATTTTCCGCATCTGACCGGAGATGCGCTGGAAATATCGAAAAGACACGGGATACGGCTGGAGCATCTGGATTATGTACAGATCCATCCTACTACGTTGTATTCGAAGAAGCCGGGCAGACGTTTTCTCATATCAGAATCTGTTCGGGGGGAAGGCGCGGTCCTGCTGGATAGGAACATGCAGCGGTTTACCGACGAGCTTCAGCCCAGGGATGTAGTGACGAAAGCCATTCAGATACAGATGGATAAGGATGGTACGGATCACGTCTGGCTCTCTATGGAAAATATTGACAAAGAAACGATTTTAAAACATTTTCCCAATATTTATCATCACTGTCTGGAGGAAGGATATGATGTGACAAGGGAACCTATCCCGGTGGTGCCTGCCCAGCATTATTTCATGGGCGGAATCTGGGTGGACTCTGACAGCATGACGTCCATGGAACATCTGTACGCGGTGGGAGAGACAAGCTGCAACGGCGTCCACGGAGCAAACCGTCTGGCAAGCAATTCTCTGCTGGAGAGCCTGGTCTTCGCTAAACGGGCGGCCCGGAAGATCGGACAGGAGTATGCCGGCGGAGAGGATATGGAAGAGCAGGGCAGGATGCGGGCGTAAAGATGTAGGGAAATGCCGGAATGACTGTATCTGGTGAAGGCTTGCGGGAGTGCGCAGCACAGAACAATCCGCAGGTATCATAGCTGAGGGACTTTGAGCCTGATATTCATGCATTATTAAAATTATAGAAGAGAGAGGTTAAGCAATGAATAAGATCACAATGAAACTGCAGGCGGATCATTTGATCCAGGAGGCGCTGAAAGAAGATATCTCCAGTGAGGACGTGAGTACAAATGCCGTAATGAAGGAGGCAGTGAGAGGAGAAGTAGATCTGATCTGCAAGCAGGATGGCATCGTAGCCGGATTGGATGTATTCGGCAGGGTATTTCAGCTCCTTGATGAGAATGTGGAGACGGAGCTGTACTGCAGGGATGGAGATGAAGTGAAGAATGGGCAGCTTATGGGAAAGGTAACCGGAGATATCCGTGTACTACTTTCCGGAGAAAGAGTGGCATTGAACTATTTGCAGCGAATGAGCGGGATTGCTACATATACTAATTCAGTGGCAAAACTGTTGGAGGGAACCGGAACAAAGTTGTTGGATACGAGAAAGACAACACCAAATATGCGGATATTTGAGAAATATGCTGTGCGCGTGGGCGGCGGCTATAATCACAGATATAATCTTTCTGATGGCGTGCTGCTGAAGGACAATCATATCGGAGCAGCCGGCGGCGTGACCCAGGCTGTGAAGATGGCGAAGGAGTATGCGCCTTTTGTAAGAAAGATCGAGATTGAAGTGGAGAATCTGGATATGGTCCGGGAAGCTGTGGAAGCAGGGGCTGATATTATTATGCTGGACAATATGTCAACCGAAGAGATGAGAGAAGCAATCCGCATTATTGACGGCCGGGCAGAAACCGAGTGTTCCGGTAATGTCACGAAAGAAAATATCGGACGGCTGACCGAGCTGGGGGTAAACTACATTTCCAGTGGAGCGCTGACACATTCTGCTCCCATACTTGACATTTCTATGAAAAACCTTCATGCTGTAGAGTAGAGAGCACAGGGGAAAACAGTCCGGCCTAGACTGGCTGAAGAGATGTGCTGCTGCCGGATAGAAAGAAAGGATGAAAGCGGATGACCGGGACAGACAGGAGAAACGCGATCGTAGAACAGATCAGAAGCAGTGACGCGCCCGTATCGGGAAAGGCACTGGCAGCTATGTATGATGTCAGCAGACAGGTGATTGTGCAGGATATTGCGCTCATCCGGGCGGCCGGATATGGGATCATATCAACAAACAGGGGATATATCCTGAGCGGCCCCGGTTTCGTAAGCCGGACATTTAAAGTATGGCATACGGACGAGCAGGTGGAGGATGAGCTCTACTCTATCGTAGATCTGGGCGGCCGGGTGCGAAATGTATCGGTGAACCACAAGGTGTATGGACGGATGGAAGCAGAGCTGAATATCTCATCCAGGAGGAATGTGGATGAGTTCGTTCAGGATATCCGCAGCGGAAAGTCCAGCCCTCTGAAAAATATTACATCTGGGTATCATTATCATACCGTAGACGCGGACAGCGGGGAAACGCTGGATCTCATCGAAGATATGCTGAGAAAAAAAGGGTTCCTGGTAGAACAGGAAAAGAAAATATAAATTATGAGACTATTCTGAAAACGGCGGAAAAAAGTGACAGGTACTTTTTTCCGCCGTTTTCAGAATAGTTTCACAAATCCCAACTTGCACCATTCATACTTTTGCTTTACAATGTAAAAATAGTGAAGAGGGTGATAAAATGGATGAAGTTTATACATTATTAGAAAATGTTTTAAATATAGAGTTTATTCGGGCAATTTTGAGTAATCCGAGAGTGAAGGATGGAATACAGAAGGTAAAAGTCCGCCCGATGGAGATGAAGGGGCAGTTGTGTTTTCAGCTGGAATCTTTTACAAAGACGCAGGCATTTCATGAGAATGGCGAACCAGCACAGGTGCTGAGCCGTATTATGGAATATCTGAAGGAGTTTCGGCAGATGCAGATTGAGACCGTAAGAGAGGATATTTCGGTCCTTATCAGTAAAAAAGGGAAAATAACTGTCAAAAGAAAGAAAAAAGTGTCGGAAATTAAGGCGCCGGAGTTATCTCATAACCGGAAGAAGCGATATATTCTGGAGGAGGGAAAGCCTGTTCCGTTCCTTATTGATCTGGGGGTGATGACCAGGGAGGGGCGGATCGTACACAGCCGGATGGACAAGTTTCGTCAGATCAACAGGTTTCTTGAATTTATCGAGGATATCCTGCCGCAGCTTGACCGGGACAGGGAGCTGACGGTTATTGATTTCGGATGTGGCAAATCGTATCTGACTTTTGCGATGTATTATTATCTGCATGAACTGCGTGGCTACAACATAAATATTACAGGTCTTGATCTGAAGGAAGAAGTGATTCGGCACTGTAATGAACTGACAGTAAAATATGGCTATAAAAAGCTCAGGTTCCTGGCAGGGGACATTGCAGATTATGACGGGGCAGACCGGGTAGATATGGTAGTTACGCTTCATGCCTGTGATACTGCTACGGATTTTGCTCTGGCAAAAGCCATTGGCTGGGGTGCGAAGGTGATACTGTCCGTTCCGTGCTGCCAGCACGAACTGAACGGGCAGATCAGTAATAGGGATCTGGCTCCGATTATGGACTACGGACTGTTGAAGGAGCGGTTTGCAGCACTGGTGACAGATGGACTCCGCGCAAAGTATCTGGAAAGCGAAGGGTACGAAACACAGGTGCTTGAATTTATAGACATGGAGCATACACCGAAGAATATATTGCTGAGAGCAGTGAAATACAGGGAAAGAAACGAAAAAGCGAAGAAAGAAATTGAAAAATGCAAAGAAATATTGAATATTGATCCGACTCTGGGGAGATTGCTGTCTGACAATACAGATAGAGTAGAGACGGAAAGAAATAGTAAAAAAGGGGAGAATAATTAATAATGAAGAAAAGGATCATAAAGACAGGGGTACTTGCAGTTGTCTTTATCGCAGCGCTTTTCGTCAGCAGTCTGCTGCTGAACCGGAGCGGCGACGATGAGATCATAGATATGGGAGCGCCTACCCTGCCAAGAATATCATTTCTTGTCAATGGACAGAATGTCAATACATTGTTCGGCTATGTAGATGAGATGGATATCACAGCTATGCGTGATACGATCACTCCTCTGGAAATAGGCGGGACGCTGCCGATGAATATTGAGACAAACGGCAATGAAATCAACGGGATCCAATATACGGTGTATTCGCTGGACGGTACAGAAACACTTAAAGAAGGAGAGGCTGCGGTGCCGGCGGAAGGCGATACGGTACGGCTTGAACTGGGGGATGCCCTTGATGATTCCGCCAGGGAAGCAGTTCTTGAAGTAACACTTTCGTCAGGAGAAAAGGATATCCGGTATTTTACAAGAATTGAAAAACCGGATAATCTGGATGTGGCGCAGAGCCTTGAGTTTGTTCAGGATTTCCATACAAAGGCACTGGAAAAAAGCGCATCCGATGAGCTTAGCTTATATCTGGAGCCGGGAGAAGAGAGTGACAATACGACATATCAGACGGTAAATATTCATTCTGATATCACTCATATCCAATGGGGGGATCTGAACCCACAGGTGATCAGTGATGTAGAGTGGAGCATCAAAGAATGTAACTCTGTTTACACATCTGTACTTGCCACATATCGCGTATCCTGTGAAGATGACAACGGTGTGACACAGAATTACGACGTCCGGGAATTCTTCCGGGTGAGAGTTGGAACTTCCCGGGTGTATGTGCTGGATTACAACAGAGATATGCAGCAGATATTCAGCGGAGGAAGTGATGCGTTGAGTGAAAATGGCATCCTGCTTGGAATCGCTTCGGAAGATGTGCAGTATGAAACCAATACAGATGAAACAATGGTGGCATTTGTACAGGACCGAGATCTCTGGCTCTATAATAAGGAGACAGGCGAACTGTCTCAGATATTCAGTTTTGCAAACCGGGAGGGACGGGATGCGCGGAGCCGGAATGATCAGCATGCAGTCCGCATTGTGAGTATGGACGATGGCGGTAATCTTGCCTTTGCCGTATACGGTTATATGAACCGCGGAAACCATGAAGGTGAAGTCGGTGTGGCTATCTATTATTACAGTGTGAATAGAAATACCATCGAAGAGAAAGCATTTATCCCAAGCACCAAGTCGTTTGCCATCGCAGAAGATGAACTGGGAAAAATGGTCTATTACACTCACAGTCAGGGGTTGCTTTATGTGCTTGCAGAGGGGACACTCTATCAGGTTGATCTGGAGCAGGACGAACAGACAGTGCTGGCGGAAAATCTGGCGGAAGGACAGTATGCTGTCTCTGATGACGGCCAGCTGATGGCCTACCAGGCGGATGGCTCATTGAATACAGCTACCCAGATCCAGGTGATGAATCTGAAAACCGGTGAGAATTATACGGTAAATGCAGATGCAGGAGAGGCAGTAAGGCCGCTTGGATTTGTGAACGGCGACTTTATTTACGGCAAGATCAGATCGGAAGACGCCGGCCGTTCTGCTGCAGAAGAAGAGATGAATCCGATGTACGAGCTGGTGATCTGCAACGAGGAAAATGCGTCTGTTGCCAGCTATTCATTTACAGATCAGAATATTTACATTACAGATATTCTCATCGAAGAGAATATGGTGACTGTAAACAGAGTGGCAAAAAGCGGAGATGTATATAGTGTGACTGGTCAGGAGTACATCACGAACAATGAAGAACGTACAGAGTCAACGGTATCCGTTGATTCTTACAGTTCTGACCGGATGGGAAAACAGATGAGGATACGCTTATCTGACGGTATTGCCGATACTTCAGCTTCCGTCCTTAAACCGAATCAGCGGATTACAGGAAATGCGCTTACAATAACTATAAGCGGAACAAGTGAAAATCTGAAGTTCTATGTCTATGGTATGGGCGAACTGGTGGCGGTATATGACAGAGCAAGTTATGCAATCCAGCGTGCCCAGGACATTTCAGGAGTCGTGATCTCCTCAGATCAGGATTATGTATGGGAGTCCGGCAACCGGGATCTGGTCTATTCCACTGATGTAGAATCATTCCGTGCCCAGGACGGAGAGAATTCGCTGGATGCATGTGAGCGTTTTATGGAACAGTATGAAAATGCGAAGCGGATCGATCTGAGCGGCTGTACACTGGAGCAGGTCCTCTATGTTATTAACAAAGGACGGCCCGTGATCGCCCTGACAAGCACGGACCATGCAGTGCTGCTCACCGGATATACAAGGACAGATATTACATATATCGATCCGGAAAATGGTGAGAAGAAAACAGTGGGAATCAGCGAGATGGAAAATATGACTCAGACAAGCGGAAATACATTTATCGCTTATATCTGATATGTGGAGGAATGAGCTGTTTTGTTCACTTGTTTCCGGAAGGACACCGCCTTGACAGCTGGATACTGGGAACAACTGAACAGTCCAAAACGTAAATTGGCGCGGCTTGGAGTTCTTATCATTTGTAAGAATTTCCGGCCGCGCCTTTGGTTCCCGGTCTGTATAGCCACTAACTTCCGTCTTGAACAGCTAAACTGCTTTTTTGAAAATGACATTTCTGTATCTGTTCAGAGCACCGTACAGAATCAGTCCCAGCACACCACAGGATATTACTTCCCCGATTCCTACGGTCAGCATCATGAATGGAATCGGCAGAGGCTCCATGTAAGCGTATTTCAACACGAACGGTACAACAACAGCATTCGCGATGATGGGAGGAAGGGGAGCAAGATATCTGCTCTGATTCCGAAGCATCCATGTGAATACAGCTCCGATCAGTGTGGCAAGGCTTCCGAAAATAACGTCCGGCAGCAGTGCGCCTGTGATGATGTTGCTGATCAGGCATCCCAGGAAAACACCAGGGATACCGGCAGGGGTAAATGCGGGAAGGATGGTCAGAGCCTCTGAGAAGCGAATCTGGACCGGTCCGAATGCGAATGACGCGCCGATGACAGTCAGCACGACATAGATAGCGGCGATCATGGCCGCCTGTGCTACATAGAGCACATGTGTCTGTCTGTTAGAATTCATTTTTACATCTCCTTTAGTTTTGTTTTACGAGTGGAAGGTCTCGAACACTCGATTCATTTAACGCCGGGAATCGGCGGCAAGCCCGGTAGACCTTGGTTTTTGTGGGCTTTGCAACGTGGGATAGTATAACATGACGGCAGCAGGAAATCAAGAAAAGTACCAAAAAAGTACCAAATGGGAAAATAAAAGCACTCTATCCCGTGGAGGACAGGGTGCTCTATGTGTTATTTGTTCCCTAAATATTTTTTGAAATCTGATATGAGCTGATCTGATGGATTTGAGTCATATTCGGCTGAGAATGCATCTCGTTTTTGGGTTGCCTCTTCTGTCCATAAACGGAAGTCTTCAGCAGTCATTTTATGGTTAGTGACTCTTGCATAATTTCGCTCACAATAGTCTGTAGCATAGTCACCTTTTAAAATAAAATATCGTCCACAGTTTTTGCACCGCTTAATCCTTACATTGTGCTCTATCATTTTATGAAATTCAATAGCCATAATATTACGTAAATGATACGTTTCATACAATTGAAATCTATCAATTGGTAAATGCGATATATGTTCAATTAGGCTTTGCGTCGCAGAATTTTTAAACCATTCTAAAAAACTGGGGCCGTGATCAGATTCATAGTACTTATTGACGTAGGTCTGTTTATCAGCAAGGCTTTGTGTTACAAATTCAATTTTGATATCCTGAAAGCGAATAAGGTTGCTAGGATGCAGATTGTCATATAGATATAATCGCTTTTCAGATGTCAATTTATTTAGTTGTGTGCAGTAATCAGTGTCAAAACAAAAAGTGAACGCTTCTTTATATTGCAAGACCTGCAAATCTATGCTGAATCTGATTGGAGAATGCCGCAGCTTATCCTATGATGCACTGACAGCTCACGTAGCTATCGTGTTTACCAGATACATGTTACTCGCAATGGAACAGCGCCAAAATGAAGATCAGAGGACGCTTGGCGAATTGTTCTTTTTCCTAGTTGATGAAATGGCGGACATTACTTTCCATAGATCACTTG
>DXCZ01000003.1 GCA_019115765.1 Candidatus Mediterraneibacter stercoripullorum
CAACCATGATGCCTACGGATTGTTCCGTGCTGCGCACTCCCACATCTACACTCCGTTTCGGTCGGTGCTAAACGCGCGTCACTGGCGCGCAGCACCCTCCCCCATATTCGCATATCGTGGGATATACATCCCACTTTTATGCTCATATCGGGGCGGGTCCCAAGGTCTTTCACCCACTTATGAGCGAGCTCATGTGGGCTCAGACCTTTTGACCCTGGCATCATATACATTACAGGATAAAAAAATAGAGGCGTCGTTCTGCTGTCGGCAGAACGGCGCCTTAATCATGCCTGCTCTGTTGTTTTGTCACTATTGTCATTATAAAATATAGATCAATCAGGTATCTTTTTTAGCCTGGGAAAACTGATCCAGGATCTTCTCAACGATCATTTTTTTCAGATATACGTCAAGGCTGAGGCTGCACAGAAAAGAAAAAAGCCGCAGTTCCTCCTGATCTTCTCCCTCGGGAATATCGGGAAAAGCTTCCATTGCTTTTTCATACGTTTCTCTGATGTTTTCCTTCAGAGGCTCAATCTGTTCCTTCCCCCGCCGGCAGACCTCGTCGTAGACAGAAACAAGATCCAATTCTCTCCCACCGGAAAAATATTTCTCTTTTAAAGGAGTCAGGACAGTTTCGATATCTTTGATCGAAAGGATATTTTTATAGTAATAAATGAAGATGAGCATCAAAACATGCTCGCGGGTATATTTCTTTTTAACCGGTGGAGGGAGAAGATGATTCTTTGTATAATTGTTGATCATCGTCTTTGTCAGCACTTTATCCTCTTCGTAGCGTTTGGCGGAAGATAGATGCTCATCCATGAAAGTTGTGACCTGGTCCATATACAGGTCGATGTTAGGAATCTCCTCTGGCCGGATATAATCTATCTTTGAGAGGTTTTCCAGAATACTGTTTAACATATCATTTGTATCAATTTTCATATTATCACCTCAATGTGTTTATTATATAGTATTAAAAACCATATGACAAGAGCGCGCAATAAACTTTTCATGTATGAGTGTACAATAACTTTTTCTGCCATTGACAATCCCCGCCCTGTGACAGATAATGAGAGTCAGACAAAAACAGGAATAGAACAGGAGAGCCATATGAGTATTTATGATACATTGAATGAACCCCAGAGAGAGGCGGTGTTTCACACAGACGGCCCGCTGCTGATCCTGGCCGGCGCGGGATCGGGAAAGACCAGGGTGCTGACCCACAGGATCGCCTATCTGATCGAAGAGCGGGGAGTGAATCCGTGGAATATCCTTGCGATTACATTTACTAATAAAGCGGCAGATGAGATGCGCCAGAGAGTGGACGGTCTGGTCAGTTTCGGCGCGGAGAGCATATGGGTGAGTACCTTTCATTCCGCCTGTGTCCGTATACTCAGACGTTTTATCGACAGGCTGGGGTATGAGAACCGTTTTACAATCTACGATACGGACGATCAGAAGACACTGATCAGAGAGGTATGCAGGAAAACAGATGTAGATACGAAGGTCTTCCGGGAGCGGAATCTGCTGGCTGCGATCTCATCTGCGAAAAATGAAATGATCATGCCGGATGAGTTTGAACTGAACACAGCAGGTGATTTTGCAAAACAGAAGATCGCAAAGGTCTACCGGGAGTATGAGGCTCAGCTGAAGGCCAACAATGCTCTGGATTTTGACGACCTGCTCGTGAAGACTGTGCAGCTGCTGGAGACACAGCCGGATGTGCTGGAAAATTATCAAGAGAGATTTCGTTATATCATGGTGGATGAGTATCAGGATACGAATACGGTGCAGTTTCGTCTGGTAAGACTGCTGGCGGGCAAGTACCGCAACCTGTGCGTGGTGGGTGATGACGATCAGTCCATCTATAAGTTCCGTGGTGCAAATATCAGGAATATCCTGGATTTTGAACATGAATTTCCGGATGCCCGGGTCATCAAACTGGAGCAGAACTACCGTTCCACAGGAAATATCCTGAATGCGGCCAATGGAGTGATCTCCAACAACAGAGGACGTAAGGAGAAGACGTTATGGACTGACAACGGAGATGGGGAGAAGGTGCAGCTGCGGCAGTTTGATACAGCCTATGATGAGGCGGATTTTATCGCTGATGATATCCGCCGCGAGGTAGAGGATGGAGCGGCATATAATGACCACGCTGTACTTTACCGGACTAATGCCCAGTCCCGTATGTTTGAAGAAAAATTTATCGCCATGAATATTCCTTATAAGATCGTGGGCGGCATTAACTTCTATGCACGCAGGGAAATCAAGGACATTCTGGCTTATCTGAAGACAGTGGACAATGGCCGTGATGATCTTGCCGTTCGCAGGATCATCAATGTTCCGAAGCGGGGTATCGGCCTGACTACTATTAACCGGATACAGGAGTCAGCTGATGAGCGGGGCATCGGATTCTATGAGGCGCTGCTGGCTCCGGATCTGATTCCCGGTGTGGGGAGGAGCGCTTCGAAACTGGATTCCTTTGCAGCTCTGATGGAATATTTCAAAAGCAGGGCGCAGCAGGCAGACATTTCTGATCTGCTTCGCGAGATTATAGAGAAGACGGGGTATGTAGAGAATCTTGAGGCTGACGACAAGGAAGACGCAGAAGCCAGGATTCAGAACATTGACGAGTTGATCAACAAAGCCGCGGCTTATGAGGAAGACTGTCAGGACCGGGGAGAGCCGGCTCTGCTCAGTGGATTCCTGGAGGAAATCGCTCTGGTGGCGGATATTGACAGTCTGGATGAGGAACAGGATTATGTGGTGCTGATGACGCTCCACAGTGCAAAGGGACTTGAATTCTCTCATGTATATCTGGCGGGAATGGAGGATGGTCTGTTCCCCAGCTATATGACCATCACATCCGATAATGAAGAGGACCTGGAGGAGGAGCGCAGGCTATGCTACGTAGGGATTACACGTGCGGAACAGAAGCTGACTCTGACCTGTGCAAGGCGGAGGATGGTGCGTGGAGAGACCCAGTATAATAAGACGTCCCGATTCATCAGGGAGATTCCCCGGGAACTGATCGATACCGGGCATAAGAAGATTGAGGAAGGTCAGGATATCCCGATTCAGAATACATACGCCCACGCGAAGCAGGCGTTCCATGCCCAGGCATTTGCAGGTGTTGGAAAACGGATATCAGGCGGTGCGGGCAGGCAGCCTTTTTCTGCGCTGCAGAAGGGCAGCCAGCTGACTGCCCAGAAAGGCGGAGAACTGGGATATGAGGTAGGAGACAGGGTACGCCATGTGAAATTCGGGGAAGGAACTGTGCTGGAGATCAAGGAAGGCGGCAGGGATCATGAAGTCACTGTGAACTTTGACAGTGTCGGGGTGAGGAAGATGTTTGCCATGTTCGCCAGACTGGTCAGGGTATAGGATTTCTCTATAAAATTTTGCCCAAGAATTTGACATAAATCAGTAGTAATCTGAAAATGATAGTGGTATAATAACAGAAAGTAACCGCCGCCTGAGGGTGGGGAAAGGACGTGTAGATATGAACAAAAAAATAGAAGACCTGATCGCTGAATCAAAATTAACTGAACTGCTGAAGAGAAATGATGCCGAGAAACAGAAAAATACGGTGATCTGGATTCTGGCGATCATCGGAGCGGTCGCAGCGGTGGCGGCTATTGCATATGCAGTATACCGTTTCTTTACACCGGATTATCTGGAAGATTTTGAGGATGATTTCGATGATGATTTTGATGACTACTTCAACGAGGATGATCAGGTTTAAAGACCGGGCATTGTGAAAGGAACAGAATACAGGCAGGATGTGGTGAAAAAACTGCACCCTGCCTGTTTTATTGCGGGAGGAAAACATGAAAAAAGGTATGGTTTATGAAGGGACGATCAGCCGGGTGGATTTCCCTAACAAAGGGATTGTCTATATTCCTGAGGAAGACAGACTTGTTACAGTAAAAAATGGGATGCCGGGTCAGAAGATACGTTTTGTAATAAATAAATTCAAAAAAGGAAATGCAGAAGGCAGGCTTCTTGAAGTACTGGAGAAGTCTCCTCTGGAGACAAGAAGACCGGTGTGCAGCATATTTCCGGCCTGTGGGGGATGCATGTACCAGACTATGCCCTATGAAGAGCAGATCAAGATGAAGGAAGGGCAGATCCGCCGTATCATGGACGAAGTGGTACAGGGGGATTATATTTTCGAGGGTGTGAAATCCAGCCCGAAGGAGTTCGGATACCGGAATAAGATGGAGTTCTCCTTCGGGGATGAGTACAAAGATGGTCCCCTCTCACTGGGACTTCACAAAAAGGGCAGTACTTATGATATCCTGACTGCGTCAGACTGCAGGCTGGTTCATGAGGATATGAACAGAATCCTTGTATGTGTCCTGAAATATTTTCAGAAGCAGAATGTCTGTTACTACAGAAAGATGCAGCATGAGGGGTACCTCCGTCATCTGCTGCTCAGACGTGGTGACACCACAGGAGAGATTCTGGTCAGTCTGGTGACCACCTCCCAGGAGGAGCATGACCTGAAGCCTCTTGCAGATGAACTGCTGAGTCTGGAACTGGAGGGCCGGATTGTGGGGATCCTTCATATTATCAATGATTCCCTCTCGGATGTAGTACAGAGTGATGAGACAAGGATTCTCTGGGGACAGGATTACTTCTACGAAAAGATCCTTGGACTGGAGTTCAAGATCACACCTTTCTCTTTCTTCCAGCCGAATTCCCGTGGAGCAGAGGTGCTCTATGAGATTGTTCGGGAATACATTGGTGATATCCGTGACATGACTGTATTCGATCTGTTCAGCGGTACTGGAACCATCAGCCAGGTGCTGGCTCCTGTTGCAAAGCAGGTGGTGGGTGTAGAGATTGTGGAGGAGGCAGTAGAAGCTGCGAAAGAAAACGCTGCAAGGAATGGTATTTCCAACTGTAAATTCATAGTGGGCGATGTATTTCAGGTGCTGGATCAGATTCAGGAAAAGCCGGATGTGATCGTCCTGGATCCGCCGAGAGACGGCATCCATCCGAAGGCTCTGCCGAAGATCCTGGATTATGACGTGGAGAGAATTATATATATTTCCTGTAAGATGACAAGTCTGGCGAGAGATCTGGCAGTGATACAGGCAAAAGGGTACCGGGTGGAGAAGATGACGGCGGTAGATCAGTTCTGCGAGACAGTGCATTGCGAAGTCATCGCTTTGGTCTCGCGTATAAAGTAGTAGCGCTAAAAGGTCTAACCCAAGGTGAAAGAAAGGGTTATATATTATCCGTATCTGTGTTAAAATCATTTTAGCAAGCGGGCGCAGTCCCGGGATGGAGCGTGAGTTTATGACAGAAGAGAGAAAAGTAAGTGATTCAATTGTAGAGACTGTTCATCTGATCCGCCCGAACCATATGAATGCTGCAGGGCGGCTGTTCGGAGGAATGCTGATGCAGTGGCTGGATGAGGTTGCAGGGCTGGTGGCCAAGCGTCATACCAGATCCAATGTTATTACAGCATCAGTAGATAATCTTAGATTTATACATGGTGCTTATGACGGAGAGATGGTTGTCATCATAGGAAAAGCCACTTATGTGGGAAATACATCTATGGAAGTTCGTGTTGATACCTATGTGGAGAATCTGCAAGACGGAATGAGACACCCTATCAATCGGGCCTATTTTACTATGGTGGCCCTGGATGAAAATGACAGACCTAAACGTGTCCCGAGGCTGATCCTTGAGACAGAAGCGGAAAAGGGAGAGTGGGAGGCGGCTGAGAAGCGCCGTCAGATGCGTATGCAGAGAAAGGCAGAAGGATTCTGAACCGGCAGAGAATAAGGCTCTCGGGAACCATATTCTTGGGAATATCATTTTTTAAAATGTTCTTTCTTAAGAAATATCCTTCTGCCTTTTAAGAGGTGCTTTCAGGAGTTGTGTTTTCGGAAGAGAGAGTCTGTCATTTTAAGCATCCGGTCGATCTGTTCCTGCTCTTCTTTTGGCTTTCCTTCTTTTAATATGTCGAGGATCAGGGCAACCTCATCCGGCGTAAATCGGAGCCCCTGCTTATTGGCTCCGGTGATCAGTGCCATCATAACAGGAACCAGATCACGGCCTGATTTCCCAGAGGTCTTTGACGCTGCCATCCGGATCAGCTCAAGTTTGGCCGGATCTATATTTTGCATTGCGGGATTATTCATCCATTCATTCATATTCATTATCTCCTTTTTCCATTTCTTCATGATCCACAATAATTCCGGAGCCGTCCTGATGCGGGCTGCCCTGAAGAGGCTCGCCTGCATTGGCGGAGGAGTTCTGTTCGCCGGAAAAAATATCACTATATTCCCGGAACACTTCCTGCTGCTCCGGGGTGAGCATGGCGGCAGCCAGATCCATGGGATTGGAGGGCCCGTTACTGTTTCCCATCGTTTCTTTCATTATTTCCGCCATTTCCATCATACTCTTCATATTTATGATCATATCAAGCATATCCTGTTCTCTGCTTCCAAGATAGGGTTTGATAATCTCAAGAATGTCAGGAAAAGATGAAAAAGCCCCATCCTCATCATGAAACATCTGTGCATGAATGCCATTTCGTCTGCCCTGAAACAGATGGAATGTTCTGCGAAGCTCCAGAAATTTACAGCAGGCAGCAGTGGTTTTCTGTGCAGATCCTGACATGTAAGGGATGAGAGCCTTCATAATCTGTAGTTCAGGCGACGTGATCATTTCGTCAAAAGGTGTCATAGGCATGGATGATTTATTTTCCATAAAACACTCCCCCGGTCCGGATTCAGTTCCGGAAATAAAGCTGCAGTGTGGATCTATGGCCGCGCCGACTGTAGGGCACGGCAGAAAATGTCTCCTTCTCAGATATATATGAGATTGGGAATCGATTTATGAATTGAGGAAAGAATATAAATAACGCGGCTTTTAAAAAAGCATATTATATTGAAAAGAGATGGAGAAAGGATGAAAAAATAATGTCGAGAAAACTGGTCATTGATGGAAATGCAGTGTATGAGATTGATGAGGACTGTATGCTCAGGCGGCGGCTTGACCATAAAGAGGAGACAGATGGCACAGGGAAGGAACGAAGAAATAATGCCCGTGAGCAAAAGAAGGATACTAATTGCTCTGACAGAATATCTTCCGGCGGGAAAAAATATTGATTTCAGTAAAATGAATACTGAACAGTATGAAGCACTTTTCGAGAGAAAAAGAAGGATGTGCGGCCGGAAAACCGCACATCCTTCTTTTACTGAACTTTAAGAATACAACTTTGTAATTGATCAAATACTGATCAGCAGCCGCATCCGTTATTTCCGAAACCGCCGCAGCAGCACAGAAGCAGGATGATCCACAGGCAGCTATCATTGCCGCATCCGTTTCCGCTGAAAGTATTTCCGCCGCATCCGCCGCAGCAGGCAAGAAGCAGAATGATCCACAGGCAGGAAGACATTCCGTTTCCGTTTTCGCATCCACATCCACAGTTTGTAGCAGTTAAATCACTCATGTTAAATCCTCCATTTGGGTTTATTTACAGTTTTATATTATGCCTGCGCCAGAAAAGTGTGCTTCGGGGACGTAGTTAAATTGAATTTTGCTACGTCCCCGATTGAGTTTCAGGGTGTCCCCAATTGGATTTTGCCCTGTCCCAAAATGGAAACAATTAACAATTTGAGGAATATCTTAATTGAAAAAAGGTATTTTTATGAGATGGGTAAAAAAAACAATCCAATATTGGTGTGACGATATAATAGAAGAAAAATACCTGGGCAGTGGTATCCGCGTAGGAATACTGGACACAGGAATCGTCGTGCATCCGGATCTGCAGAGGAGAATATGCGAATTCAGAGATTTTACATGTAACAGGCAGCGGACATGTTATGATGACAGTGGTCATGGAACTCATGTGGCAGGAATACTGGCAGGAGAAGGAAGAGCATCAAGAGGAATGTATTCGGGAATAGCGCCTGATACGGATCTCTTTATAGGAAAAGTGCTGGATCGTTATGGAAACGGGAATGTTGAAGATGTGTTAAATGGAATACAGTGGATGCTGTCACTAAAGAGGGAAAAGAACCTGAAAATCGTTAATATTTCAGTGGGAGCACAGCCGGATCTCGGAGAGGAGCAGAAGAAGAAATTTCTGGATGCTGTCGATGAAATGTGGGATGCGGGACTGACTGTTATCGTTTCAGCAGGAAATTACGGCCCATCGGCAGGCTCTATTGCTGTTCCGGGAAACAGCCGAAAAGTAATTACTGTGGGAGTGCCGGATTCATTCCGATATAATAGGAACTACAGAAAAAAGACAGATTATTCTGGCAGAGGACCTACCAGTGAATGTATAATAAAGCCGGATGTATTCGCTCCAGGTACTGGGATTGTCAGTTGCAACAGCAGATTCTCTGAAAAAGGAGAGCCATTTTATGTAATGAAAAGTGGCACTTCCATGGCGACACCAGTTATATCCGGTGCTATCGCCTGTCTTTTGTCAAAATATCCGGATATGACAAATGTAGAGATAAAGCTCAGACTCCGTGAAACCTGTGTGGATTACCCTGGGACAGAGGCTGGATGGGGTTTATTAAATGTTAAAAAACTGATGAATGCTTAAAAAGGGACAGGGTGAAATTCAATTTGGGACACAGTGAATAACGATTTGGGACATACTGAATTTCAATTTGGGACGTAGTGAAATTCGATTTTACTACGTCCCCAAATATGTAAAGAAAAAATACTTGACACCCTTTCTCCTTTCGTGTATGATAGCAAAGGTGACAACAATGAATGAGATTTTAGAGCAGGCATTACTGTATGATTTCTACGGCGAGCTTCTGACGGATCATCAGAAGGATGTCTATGAGCAGCATATCCTGGATGATCTTTCTCTCAGTGAGATTGCTGAGATGAAAGGAATCAGCCGCCAGGGGGTGCATGATCTGGTACGCCGCTGTCAGAAGACGCTGGAGGGCTATGAGTCGAAGCTGCATCTGGTAGAGAAGTTTCTCTCGATAAAGGAGAAGGTCGGCAGGATCGATCAGATCCTGGAGGAATGCGAAGTGCAGAAGGCTGAGCCGGGAGAAATCGTAAGGCGTGTCCGGGAGATTTCGGATACGATCATAGAGGAGTTGTAGAATGGCATTTGACAGCTTAACAGAAAAACTTCAGAATGTGTTTAAGAACCTGCGCAGCAAAGGGCGTCTTACAGAAGACGATGTGAAGACAGCGCTGAAAGAGGTGCGTATGGCTCTTCTGGAAGCGGACGTTAACTTCAAGGTCGTCAAAAACTTTGTTAAGGACGTACAGGAGCGGGCTATCGGGCAGGACGTCATGAACGGTCTGAATCCGGGCCAGATGGTGATCAAGATCGTAAATGAAGAGCTGATTCGTCTGATGGGCTCTGAGACGACAGAGATCAAGCTTCAGCCGGGAAGCGCCATGACAGTTATCATGATGGCTGGTCTCCAGGGCGCTGGTAAGACGACGACTACGGCAAAGCTGGCCGGAAAGTTCAAGCTGAAAGGCAAGAAGCCGCTGCTTGTTGCCTGTGATGTTTACCGTCCTGCAGCGATCAAACAGCTGCAGATCAACGGAGAGAAGCAGGGTGTTGAAGTCTTCTCCATGGGCGACAAGAACCGGCCTGCGGACATTGCAAAGGCAGCCGTGGAACATGCGTCGAAGAATGGGAATAATATCGTGATCCTTGATACGGCTGGCCGTCTTCATATTGATGAGGATATGATGGCAGAGCTGCAGGAGATCAAGGAGGCCGTTATCGTACATCAGACCATACTGGTGGTAGACGCCATGACCGGACAGGACGCGGTGAATGTTGCAGGGACATTTAATGATAAGATTGGGATCGACGGCGTGATCGTCACGAAGCTGGACGGTGACACGAGGGGCGGAGCGGCTCTCTCTATCCGGGCCGTGACAGGAAGGCCGATACTATATGTAGGTATGGGAGAGAAGCTTTCAGATCTGGAACAGTTTTATCCGGACCGGATGGCTTCCCGTATCCTCGGCATGGGCGATGTCCTGACCCTGATCGAGAAGGCCGGGGCAGAGATCGACGAAGACA
Organism: Candidatus Mediterraneibacter stercoripullorum; assembly: GCA_019115765.1. Lineage (GTDB taxonomy): Bacteria > Bacillota > Clostridia > Lachnospirales > Lachnospiraceae > Mediterraneibacter > Mediterraneibacter stercoripullorum. The sequence goes on from DXCZ01000003.1 coordinate 10,052, forward strand.
AGGCCAAACAAATGGCCGACAAGATGAAGAAGGCCCAGTTCGATTTTGACGACTATCTTGAAAGCATGGAACAGATGCGCAAGATGGGCGGGCTCTCGGGGATCATGAGTATGATGCCCGGACTTGGAAACATGGGTGCCAAGATGCCGGATCTCGATTCGGAGGAAAACGAAAAGAAGATGGCCAGGATGGAGGCCATGATCTATTCCATGACTCCCGAGGAGAGAAGAAACCCAGATCTGCTGAATCCCTCCAGAAAGCACCGTATTGCAAAAGGTGCGGGCGTTGATATTGCGGAGGTCAACCGTATGGTGAAGCAGTTCAACGAGTCCAGGAAGATGATGAAGAAGCTTCCAGGCATGATGGGTGGCAGAGGTGGCAAGAGGGGCAGATTCAAACTCCCCTTTTAACACATAGATGATGCCGGAGCCGGCGGCAGATAATTTACAAGATAAGATCCATCCCCGGCCGATGGATGCAGTCAAAAATAAGAAATTCAAACAGAGGTGGAAAAAATGGCAGTAAAGATCAGATTAAGAAGAATGGGACAGAAGAAAGCTCCTTTTTATAGAATCGTGGTAGCTGATTCCAGGTCCCCGAGAGACGGAAGATTCATCGAGGAGATCGGAACATATGATCCGAACCAGGACCCCAGCGTGTTCAAGGTAGATGAAGAGGCAGCAAAGAGATGGCTCAACAACGGTGCACAGCCTACAGAAGTTGTAGGAAAAATCTTCAAGGCAGCAGGTATCGAGAAATAAGATGTCTTCGCGGAGGTGCGCGTAAATGAAAGATTTAGTTGAAGTTATCGCAAAAGCCCTTGTTGATCATCCGGACGAAGTATCTGTAAATGAGAAACAGGAAGGCAAGACAACTGTTCTTGAACTTCATGTTGCCGAAGGAGATATGGGCAAGGTGATCGGTAAACAGGGACGCATCGCAAAAGCAATCCGTTCCGTTGTGAAAGCTGCGGCAGCAAAAGAAGATAAAAAAGTTGTTGTCGATATCGTTTAGCATCGGATGAAAAGGGACAGCCTCCATAACTGTGGAGTGTCTGCCCTTTTCTTTTACCATTCGCGCGGTCTGCCGCCGGTGGCGAAAGAAAATGAACAGTAACGGATAAATGAGCAGGAGAAAACATTATGGAACAGTTTTTGCAGGTGGGAGTCATCTCATCTACCCATGGGATCCGAGGCGAGGTCAAGGTATTTCCGACTACAGATGATGCCGCAAGGTTCAAGAAGCTGAAAAAGGTGTTCCTGGATACCGGCAGGGACCGGATGGAACTGGAGATACAGTCTGTACGTTTTTTTAAACAGTTTGTGATCGTGAAGTTTAAAGGGATCGACAACATTAATGATATCGAAAAATACCGCGGGAAAAGTCTGACAGTTACCCGGCAGGACGCAGTAAAGTTGGAAAAGGATGAATACTATATTGCGGACCTGATCGGGATGGATGTGTTCACGGATGAAGGTCATTTCGGTACATTGAAAGATGTTATGGAAACAGGGGCCAACGAAGTATATATCGTTGATTCTGACGATCACGGCGAGGTTCTCGTTCCCGCCATCCGCCAGTGTATCCTGGATGTGGATGTGGAAGGCGGAAAGATGAAGATCCGTCTGCTTGACGGCCTGATCTCGTAAGTCTCAGCGGGTCCTGAACAGAAGGAGAGGTTATTTTTGAATTTTCATATTCTTACATTGTTTCCGGAAATGGTCCAGAACGGACTGAATACAAGCATTATCGGACGGGCGGTAAATGCAGGACGGCTGTCTATCGATGCTGTGAATATCCGGGATTATGCATTTAACAAGCATCAGAGCGTGGATGATTATCCCTATGGCGGAGGAGCGGGAATGCTCATGCAGGCGGAACCGGTCTATCTTGCCTATGAGGCTGTGGCAGAGAAGATCCGTGCCAGATCCGGGGCACAGACAAAGCCCCGTGTGGTTTATCTTTCTCCGCAGGGAAGTGTGTTTAACCAGAATATGGCCCGGGAACTGGCTCTTGAGGAAGATCTGATCCTTCTATGCGGCCATTATGAAGGGATTGATGAGCGGGTCCTGGAGGAGATTGTGACAGATTATGTGTCGATCGGGGATTATGTACTCACAGGCGGCGAACTCCCGGCTATGGTCATGGTGGACGCCATTTCCCGCATGGTGCCCGGAGTCCTGCACAATGATGTGTCCGCCGAATTCGAGTCCTTTCAGGACAACCTGCTGGAATATCCGCAGTATTCCAGGCCGGAGGAGTGGCATGGGAAAAAGGTGCCCCCGGTGCTTCTGTCCGGTCACCATGCCAACATAGAAAAATGGCGGCGGGAACAGTCTATTCTCCGGACAAGGGAGCGGAGACCGGATCTGCTGGAAAAATGCGAATTGACAGAGAAAGAAAAACAATGGCTCCGGGATCTGGAACAGGATCCGGAAAAATAGCGGACAAAAATTTCAACTGGACTCTTGCCAATAGAACGAAATTATGGTAAACTACAACAGTTGTGAAAAGAAGAGCGATGGTCCTCTGGCACGGATATGTGTTAAGAACGTCAAATATTAAGGAGGTCACACAAAATGAATGAAATAATCAAGAAGATTGAGGCTGAGCAGCTCAAAGAAAATGCTCCGGTATTCAACGTAGGTGATACAGTAAGAGTACATGCGAAGATCAAAGAGGGAAACCGTGAGAGAATCCAGGTTTTCGAAGGAACTGTCCTTAAGAAACAGGGCGGCGGAGCAAGAGAGACATTTACAGTAAGAAAGACATCCAACGGAATCGGAGTTGAGAAGACATGGCCGCTTCACTCTCCTCATGTTGAGAAGGTAGAAGTTGTCCGCAGAGGTAAAGTAAGAAGAGCGAAACTGAACTACCTGAGAAAACGTGTCGGAAAAGCTGCAAAGGTAAAAGAGTTAGTAAAATAGTAACGATGAGAGAGGGACAATTACAGAACTGTAGTTTGTCCCTTTTCTGTTAAGTATCGGGGAGGGTATATGCAGGATTTGAATTTCCGGAGGAAACGGAGAAGATCGTCAGACAGACCTGCAAAGAAGGGCAGGAAACCGTCATCAGGGACGAGAAAGCTGAAGTTCGATGACGGGAGGAGAAAACTGCATTTTGAGAAGCGGGTACGTCCTGGAAAAGGGGCTGTCAGAGCGGCTGTCGGATGGGGCATTCAGATCATCCTTGTATGCGCGGCGGCATTTCTCCTTGTATTTTTATTTGGTTACCGGGTCAGCAATGCGGGAGATTCCATGAGTCCTGCTCTGAGCAACGGAGATGTGGTCCTTGTGAATCGTCTGATCTACAATTTTAAGTCGCCGTCAAGAGGGGATATTATTGTTTTCCGACAGAGCGGAAATACCCACTATTCGATCAAGAGAGTGGCGGGACTTCCGGGAGAAACAGTCCAGATCGTGGACGGAAGCATCTGTATTAACGGGGAGCCTCTTACAGATCGGATCTATGTATCTGACATTGAATACGCGGGTGTGGCTTCCGAACCGATTGAACTGGGGAAGGATGAATTTTTTGTGATCGGCGATAACGATACGTCCAGTGACGACAGCAGGATCGCTGACATTGGAAATGTACAGAGGGATGCGATTTTCGGGGAAGCATGGTTTGTGGCGGACTCGGAGGATAATTTTGGATTTATTGACTGATCAGGAACGGCAGATGAAATGCCGGAAATGACTGGAGGGAGACAATATGCATTTTCAGTGGTATCCGGGGCATATGACAAAGGCCCGGAGGATGATGCAGGAAAATATAAAACTGATCGATCTTATCATAGAACTTGTTGATGCCCGGATTCCGGTGAGCAGCCGGAACCCGGATATTGACGAACTGGGGAAAAACAAGGCAAGGCTGATCCTGCTGAACAAGGCGGATCTGGCGGAAGAAAAGTCGAACGATGTCTGGGTGGACTATTTCAAAGCCATGGGATACTCCGCAGTGAAGGTGAATTCCAGAAAGGGCGGCGGGATCAAATCAATCCAGGGAGTGATCCAGGAGGCATGCAGGGAAAAGATGGAGCGTGACCGGAAAAGAGGGATCCTGAACCGTCCGGTCCGGGCCATGGTAGTAGGAATCCCGAATGTGGGAAAATCTACTTTCATTAATTCCATGGCAGGAAAGGCCTGCGCGAAGACAGGAAACAAGCCGGGCGTGACGAAAGGAAAGCAGTGGATCCGGCTGAACAAGAATGTGGAGCTTCTGGATACCCCTGGTATCCTGTGGCCCAGGTTCGAGGATCAGCAGGTGGGACTTAAGCTTGCATTTATCGGGTCTATAAAAGACGAGATCCTGCAGACAGAGGAACTTGCTGCAGAACTGATCCAGGTACTGGACAGACGTTATCCCGGAGTTGTGGAAGAAAAATATACGGTCCCTGCATCGGAAGACTCTTACGAGACACTTGGCAATATCGCCCGGAGCCGTCACTGTCTGGTAAGAGGAAGTGAACTGGATACAGAGAAAGCGGCCGGAATACTGCTGGATGACTTCCGGAACGGACGGCTTGGCAGAATTACTCTGGAGATGCCGGAGGATTTTGATGCCGGAGCGGCAGGGCAGGAAGTGAGTGAGGCATGAAAAGCATACTCAAGGAACTGATGGGATGGCTTCTCTATATTATCATTATCGTAGGAGCGGCCTATCTGATCGTTACTTTTGTGGGGCAGAGAACACAGGTCAGCGGTTCTTCCATGGAGACGACTCTGTCTGATGGAGACCAGCTGATCGTGGACAAGATGTCATACCGGTTCCGGAATCCGAAACGGTATGACATCATCGTTTTCCCATATCAGTACGAACCAAATACATATTATATCAAGAGGATCATAGGTCTTCCCGGGGAGACGATACAGATTATCGACGGATATATCTACATAGACGGGGAACAGCTGGACGAACATTACGGAAATGAACTTATGAACGATCCGGGGATTGCAGCGGAACCGGTCGCTCTCGGCGAAGACGAATATTTTGTGCTGGGCGATAACCGGAACAACAGCCAGGACAGCCGGGCGGTCAATGTGGGAGTAATCCACAGAAAGGATATTCTCGGACGGGCATGGATCCGTATCTGGCCGCTGGATTCTATGGGTGTGATCCGGCATGAGTAGAGGCCGCCCGATATATGACCAGGGAGAATAACATGGGAAAAAGCATAGCGCAGATCAGAGAAGAGTTTGAACAGGCAGGTGAGTCCGGTCGTCAGGAGCTGTACGAAATATACGGTTCAGATGAGAGAACTGGGGTAAAGAAGCTGATCGCTTCTTTCCGGAAGCAGGAGGAAAAACTTCAGGCTGAGAGGCAGCGGCTGTGGGAAATGAGCAGTTATGAACGGAAGTATAGTGATTTTGAGTTCATCTGCGGGATTGATGAAGCAGGGCGCGGCCCGCTGGCAGGGCCGGTAGTGGCAGGAGCTGTGATCCTGCCGAAAGACTGTGAGATCCTTTACCTGAATGATTCGAAAAAGCTCTCTTCTGCCCGGAGAGAGGAACTCTATGATGAGATCATGGAGAAAGCGGTGTCAGTGGGGATCGGCATGGCCGGTCCGGCCAGGATTGATGAGATCAATATTCTCCAGGCTACTTACGAGGCCATGAGAGAAGCCATATCGAAGCTGGATCCTTCGCCGGATCTCCTGCTGAATGATGCGGTCACGATTCCGGATATTCCATTCCGGCAGGTACCCATCATCAAAGGAGATGCCAAAAGTGTTTCCATTGCCGCGGCAAGTATCATTGCAAAGGTGACCAGGGACCGTCTGATGCTTCAGTACGATGAACTGTTTCCCGAGTATGGATTTGCACGGCATAAGGGATACGGTTCAAAAGAACATATTGATGCGATCCGGCGTTTTGGCCCGACTCTCATCCATAGAAAATCATTTATAAAGAACTTTGTCTGACCGGAATCCCCGCAGTCTGCTGCGGGGATTTTTTGACACGACTGTATCAGATGAGAGGACATGTGGAGAAAAATTCCAGGAGGGAAATGCAGAAAATGAAGACAGATAACAGACGATCCACCGGCGCTGCATACGAACAGGCTGCGGGATATTATCTGGAGCAGCTGGGGTACGAAATACTGGAATATAATTACAGATGCCGCCGGGGAGAAATAGATATAGTTGCAAAGGACGGGGAGTATCTGGTATTCTGTGAAGTGAAGTACCGTTCGGATGATCAGAAAGGCAGTCCGCTGGAAGCGGTGGACGCCCGGAAACAGAAGGCAATCTTCCGCTGCGCTCTGTTCTATCTGACAGAAAAGCATCTGGGAGAGGTGCCCTGCCGGTTTGATGTGATCGGCATAGAAGGCACACGGATCACACATATTAAGAATGCGTTTTCCGGATAAGCCAAAGACACTCTTGGCAGTTGCCAGATAGACATGCGGGCATGTCTGCATGCTTTGCTGTTTATGGTAATAAACAGAAGTAAACAAACAGAAAAAGAATCAGGAGGGAAAAGATGAGCCTGGGACTGAAGTACAAGGATAACAGACATATTTTTGATGAATGCTGCGGAGAGACACCTTATCTGGAATACCCGCTTTTCAGGAATACCGGTATCGTCAGACATGGTTTTTCCACCCGTCTTGGCGGTGTGAGCCAGGGATGCTGGTCTTCTCTGAATCTCAGCTTTGACAGGGGCGACGATCCGGAAGCAGTGAGGGAGAATTTCCGGCGGATTGGAGCTGCCATCGGAGTGAAGCCTGAGGATATGGTCTTATCCAGACAGACACATACTACCAATGTGCGCGTTATGACAGAACAGGACCGTGGAAAGGGGATGACCCGAGAACGGGATTATACAGATGTGGACGGGATGATCACGAATGTTCCAGGACTCTGCCTCGTCACATCCTATGCGGATTGTGTTCCGCTGTATTTTGTAGATCCGGTGCGAAAGGCTATCGGTCTGAGCCATTCAGGATGGAGAGGAACGGTTGGGAAGATTGGAAAGGAAACCGTCCGACTGATGGAGAAGGAATTCGGTTCGGATCCGTCGGATATTCTGGCGGCGGTGGGTCCGTCGGTATGCATGGACTGTTATGAAGTAAGTGAGGACGTGATCCGGAAAGTCCGGGAAGCATTCGATGAAGAACTCTGGCCGGAGCTGTTTTATGAAAAGCCGGATGGAAAATATCAGCTGGATCTGTGGAAGGCTAATGAAAGCATTTTCCTCGAATCGGGGATCCTTCCGGAACATATTGCGGTAACGAATGTATGCACTCACTGCAACAGCCAGATCCTGTACTCTCACAGGACGTCCGGAAACAGAAGAGGAAATCTCTGTGCATTTCTTGCATTGAAATAATAAAGTGTTAAAAAGAAGGAGGAAAGGTGGAATAAAATGTTGAATATGAATAGTCTGATCCGTATTATACCTCTGGCTGCTTCCACAGCGGGGAACGGTACGGCAGAACAGACGGTAAATGATGTGATCGATTCCGCTACAGAGGTGACTGCAGAAGCCGGTCAGGAGGTGAATCAGTTTGTCCAGTTCTTCCAGGATAATATCCCGAATATTATAGCATTTGGCATCCGGGTGCTTCTGGCGCTTGTATTCTTCTTTATCGGGGGCAAGCTGATCGGCTGGCTCAGGAAGATCGTCAGAAGGTCTATGGAACGGGCCAATGCGGATACAGGAGTGTGCCAGTTTGTAGATTCTATCTTGAAATTTGGTTTATATGCGCTCCTTGTCTTTATGATCGCAATCAGGTTTGGTGTGGAATCCTCGTCGGTTGCCGCCCTGATCGCGTCTGCCGGTGTTGCCATCGGTCTTGCTGTTCAGGGAAGCATCTCCAATTTTGCAGGCGGGATCCTGATTTTGCTCCTGAAGCCATTTGTGGTGGGGGATTATATTGTTGTCAACGGGGAAAGCCTGGAAGGAACAGTTAAAGAGATACAGATATTCTATACAAAGCTTGCTACAGTAGACAACCAGAGAGTTGTTGTACCGAACAGTATTCTGACAGAAAACAGTCTTACCAATGTTACGGCAAGACCGGAGCGGCAGCTGGATCTCAAAGTTGGTATTTCCTATGATTCGGATTTGAAAAAGGCAAAAACTCTGATTGAAAATATGCTTCATGCGGATGAGCATATTATTCAGGATGAAGAGATAAAAGTCTTTGTAGATTCACTGGCTGACAGTTCGGTTGTGATCGGTCTTCGCGCCTGGGTACCAACAGATCAGTACTGGGCAACCAGATGGAAACTGCTGGAGCAGATCAAGCTTACTTTTGATGAGGAAGGAATTGAGATTCCCTACAATCAGCTTACAGTACACATGAAATGAAAGGCGGCTGGAAGGGACTATTCTTCTTCGAATTCAATCCCTTTCTGAAGGAGGAATTTTCTGGCCATATCATCCCACGCATGTTCCAGTGACCGGTCCATGGAAAAGGTCTTAAATGAAGTACCGGTTACGCATGTCAGGCGGGTTCCGTCGAAACGGATATTCAGATAGAGCCCTTGTACGCTGTCAGGTGCAATGGACGGGGTGCTCTTCTGGATCGTCCGTTCCATATTGTGACAGGACAGACTGAAAACAAGGCGGAAGCTCAGCGGAGTCCGTTTTCCGCGGATGAGAAAATAGCAGTAATCTTTTACCTCTTTCCAGTAGGAGTATTCCTCTGTCTCTTCGTCAGAATCAAAAAAGGATTTATGGATGGCTCCGTTGATGGAGAATGTGTTGAAGGTTACGATCTCTCCTTCTATAAACCAGAAATTGTCAAATATTTCTGAGCGGAGAAGCTGTGACATGAATTTTTTTACGTTTGTCAGAGTGAGTGCTATCATAGTAAGTTCCTCCGGAATCTTTCGCAGTAATGCATCCAGACCATTGTAGCACAAAACCCGCCTGCCGTCATTGACTTTTACATGTAAAAAAAGTATTATTATTTATTATGAAGAAATTGAATCGAAAGAGAAAAAGAAGGATAATCATATACATTTTGATCGTTATTCTGGTGCTGCTTGTAATTTTTGCAGTTTATATGATCCGCAGGTTTACTTCGCCGGGGGTGGATACTTCGGACGGTATTCAATATATTAGAAAAGCGGAGACAGATGATATCGCCTCCATTGAGCAGAAGATCAGTCAGCTGGAATCCCAGGAGAACGGCGGTGAGGATACCCGCAACGCCAGGGATAAGTTCGCGGGAACGGTCGTGATGGGGGATTCTGTGACTGCAGGCTTTACAGAATATGATGTGCTTAATGCATCCAGTGTGGTATCTAAGATGGGGGCGGCTCTGGATGATCTGGATCAGGAGGTGGAACAGGTGAAAGGACTTGCACCACGGATCATCTTCCTGGCGCTTGGAAGGGATGAGATCCTTGCAGGCGGTGACACAGAGACTTTTGTGGAAAACTATACTGCCCTGGTGGAGACTCTGAAGAAAGAAATCCCTGATGCGCATATTTTTGTTAATTCTGTTTTTCCGGCTCTGGATACAGCCGAAGGCGATTCAGCGTCTCTGCAGGATGTGTCTGCTTACAATTCGGCTCTTGAGCAGATCTGTGATAAGCAGCAGATAGGATTTATTGACGATACAGGGATCGTCAATAGTCAATACTATGAAGAGGACGGCGTCCATTTTACAGAGGAATTCTACTCCGTCTGGGCGGAGCATATGGCGGAGGTGGCGGCATTATGACAGAGGTTAAAAAGGCAACTGCCGCACCAGGTGTTTTCAGTGTGATGAAATATGCATCGGCAGTGCTGATCATTGTATATGTTGTGCTGCTTATGTTTCAGACGAGCGTCAGCAGCCGGTCCTTTGATACAGTGGCTTCTGCGGTGGAAGATTCTCTGACCGCTTCATCTCTGAAGGAACGGGACGGACAGAGGTTCAAGCGGAATTTCGGCCTGAACAGCGCCGATTATGAAGGGGTGCTGTACTATTCTTCGGAGTCCGGAATGTCTGCGGAAGAAGTTCTGCTGATCAAAGTGTCAAATACCGCGCAGGTTCGCAAAGTGACCGGGGCAATTGAGGAGCGGATCGCTGACCGGACAGATGCGTTTGAGGAATATGCTCCTGAACAGGCAAAGATCCTGGCGGACGCCCAGCTGACCGTAAGGGGGCGGTTTGTCTTTTATGCGGCTTCACCGGATGCTGCACAGTATCGGGCAGTATTTGACAGTAGTCTGTAAACGGTATACTGTGAAAAGTCCGGTTAGAAAATCCACAGGAAGGAAAAGGGAAAATGGTATTCAGCAGTATTACATTTTTGTTCTTTTTTCTGCCGGTTGTGCTGGCGGTTTATTACCTGGTGCCGGAAAGGGCAAAGAACCCGATCCTGCTTCTTGCAAGTATTCTGTTCTATGCATGGGGAGAGCCTGTCTATGTGGTCCTTCTGCTTCTTTCCATCATATTTAACTATTTCTGCGGGAGAGAGATTGACGCGGATTCAGAGAATCCTGCAAAGGCAAAACGGTGTCTTATAGCTGCTGTCGTTTTTAATGTCCTAATCCTGTTTTTCTTCAAATATTACGGATTTGTACTGGATATCGTGAATTCACTGGTGCCGGAAGAGATCGCATACCGTGAATTGTCTCTTCCGGTGGGAATTTCTTTTTACACTTTCCAGGAGATCTCCTATCTTGTGGACATATACAGGAGAAAAGTACATTCGCAGAAAAACATCTTGAACTTTGCCCTTTATATCGCCATGTTTCCCCAACTTGTGGCGGGGCCGATCATACGGTATGAGGACATAGAAAAACAGCTGACCGAAAGAAAGATTTCCATATGGAAGGCCGGACAAGGCGCGGCGCTGTTTATTTTCGGATTGGCAAAGAAGGTCTTGCTTGCTGATACGGCAGGAAAGATATTTGAACAGATTTCCGCTGATCCTGCAGGCAGCCTCTCAGCGCTGACAGCCTGGATCGGCTGCATTTCTTTTGCATTTCAGATTTATTTTGATTTCAGCGGATATTCGGATATGGCTATCGGCCTGGGAAAGATGTTCGGATTTGAATTCCGGAAAAACTTCGATCATCCGTATGTGGCCAAAAGTGTTTCAGAATTCTGGAGAAGATGGCATATTTCCCTGACCTCATGGTTCCGGGAATATGTATACATTCCACTGGGAGGAAACCAGTGCAGTGTGTCTGATAATATCAGGAATCTTCTTATTGTCTGGCTGCTGACCGGTATGTGGCACGGCGCTGCGTGGAATTATATCGTATGGGGCGTCTACTATGGGGTGATCCTTGTGATGGAGAAGTATGTATGGGGAGCATCTGTGGATGAGATGCCCTGTATTGTACGCCACATTTATACAATGGTCATTGTTCTTGTGGGCTGGGTTTTCTTCTTCAGCCCAAGTCTGGGATACGCGCTGCGCTATCTGGCGGCAATGATCGGTGGCGGCGCAGGCATTGCAGATATGGAAGGATGGTTCATACTGACGAGCCATTGGCTTATGTATCTGGCAGCGCTGCTCTGTTCTTCGAGAGCAGGACATGCCATCTTCCGCAAAGTGATCGGTGCTTTTGGTGTGATTGGGAATGCCAGAGTGAAATACGTGGCAGGGACAGTGGCTTATATGGCAGTCTTTGCAGTCTCTGCGGCATATCTTGTTACTGAAGGATACAGTGTGTTCATTTATTTCAGATTCTAGGTGGGATAATGGATAAGAAGAAAAAAAGAAAAGGGCAGGCGGAAGTCATGCTTGGAATGGTCTTTCTGCTGTTCCTGTTTATTGTTATGATCATCAATCTTGTTGTGCCGGACAACCGTATGTCTGAGGAAGAGAACCGCGTTCTATCCTCAAGTCCTGTGTTCAGTCTGAATAATATCATATCAGGGGCATTCATGGAACAGGCTGAGGAATATGTGAGTGATCAGTTTGTCGGCCGGGATCTTCTGCGCAGACTGAAAGTAGGAGCAGATATGCTGGGCGGTGTCCGCAAGGAAGAGGATGTCTATATCGGAAGTGATGGACAGCTGCTGGAGGACATCAAGGTCCCGGAGCAGGAGAACCTGCAGACCAATCTGGATGCGATCCGCCAGTTTACGACGGATTATCCTGATCTGACAGTTAATATGATCCTCGTACCCGATGCGGCCAATATCCTGCGAGGGAGTCTGCCGGCGCTGGCGACCGTGGAAGATCAGAGTCAGCTGATCAGTATGGTGAGAAACAGCCTTTCGGATTCAGTGGGATGGATCGACGTCTCTACTGTATTGAACAGACACAGAAGTGAGAAAATATATTATAAGACAGACCGGTACTGGACTGCGCTGGGGGCTTTCTATGCTTTTCAGGAAGCTGCTCCGTCGCTGGGGATCAGTGAGGATGTCTCGGATAAATATGTTTCCTATACGGTATCAGACAGCTTTAACGGATCTCTTGCAGCCAGGAGCGGGGCATGCCTTGACGAGCAGGAGACCATTGAGATCTATGCGCCCACACAGGGGGATGACGATGTGATCGTGGACTATGTGGATGAGGGAAAGAGAACTTCGTCACTCTACGATTCTTCCAGTCTGGAGGGCAGGAACCAGTATGAAGTATACCTTGGAGGAGATACGTCTCTTCTTGATATCCGGACGGTATCAACAAGTCAGAAGCGTATCCTCGTGGTCAAGGATTCCTTTGCCAACTGCTTTATCCCGCTGCTGACGCCCTATTTCCGTGAGATCGTGGTGGTGGATCCCAGATATTACAGCGGGACGATCCAGGACATCATGGACACATATCAGATCACGGACACACTGTTCCTTTACAGTGGGAATGGTTTCTTTACAGACAACAGTATAAGCGGAGTGTTTACAGGTGAGTAACAGGATCAGAGATGAATTTTTACAGAAACAAGAGCCGGTCAGGCTCAACAAATATTTGAGTGAGGCGGGAATATGTTCCCGGCGGGAAGCGGACCGGCTGATCGAGAGCGGCAGAGTCAGCGTGGACGGAAGGACCGCAGACACCGGCATGAAAGTAATGCCGGGGCAGATTGTGCGGGTCGGAAAGAAGACAATATCCAGACAGGATGATATGATCGTTCTTGCGGTGAATAAGCCGAGAGGGATCGTATGTACAGAGGACAGGAGAGAGAGGGACAGTATTGTCCGGTTTCTGAAATATCCTGTGCGTGTGACTTATGTGGGAAGACTTGATAAGGATTCCCGTGGGCTGCTGCTTATGACGAACAACGGAGACATCATTAACCGGATGATGCGCGCTGCAAATTATCATGAGAAAGAGTACCGGGTGACAGTGGATCATGAAATCACAGATGATTTTCTGAGAAAGATGTCGGAAGGCGTCCATATTCTTGATACAGTTACAAGACCGTGCAAGGTGGAGAAGATCGGGAAATATACGTTCTCCATTATTCTGACACAGGGACTGAACAGGCAGATCCGCCGGATGTGTGACGCGCTTGGATATCAGGTGAGAGATCTGGTACGTATTCGAATTATGAATATCCGTCTTGGATCGCTTAAGGAGGGTACTTATAGGAGACTTACGGATGATGAATTGAATGAACTCTACGAGATGATACAGCATTCCAGTGGGGTTCCGGCGGCCTATGCGGCGTCGGACAGGCATAAAAAGCGATAATAAACATCAGGAGGAGACTATGGAGAATAAGATGAAACGAATGAGGGAGCTGGTCGGGCTCCTGAACCGTGCGCGGCGTGCATACGAACAGGAAGATAAAGAGATCATGAGCAATTATGAATATGATCGATTGTATGATGAGCTTCAGGGGCTGGAACAGGAGCTGAATACGACTCTTGCTTCCAGCCCTACTGTTCAGGTAGGGTATGAAGTGCTCAGCGAACTGCCGAAAGAGCGGCATGAGAGGCCGATGTTGTCTCTGGACAAGACGAAGGATGTGGACAGACTGAAGGAATTCCTGGGAGATCAGAAAGCGATGATCTCCTGGAAGCTGGACGGCCTTACGATCGTTCTTACTTACAGGAACGGAGAATTGGAGAAGGCTGTTACGAGAGGAAACGGTGAAGTCGGAGAGGTTATTACCGGAAATGCACGGATGTTCAAAAACCTGCCCCTCAGAATCCCTTATACAGGAGAGCTTGTGCTCCGCGGTGAGGCCGTGATCGGATATACAGACTTCGAACGGATCAATGAAGAGATCGGAGACGCGGACGCAAAGTATAAAAATCCAAGAAATCTGTGCAGTGGTTCCGTCCGGCAGCTGAACAATGAGATCACTGCGAAGAGAAATGTCCGGTTTTATGCGTTTACCCTTGTCAGGGCGGAAAACATGGATTTCCATAATTCCAGAAGTTTTCAGATGGACTGGCTTGCCGGGCAGGGCTTTGACGTTGTAGAGCATCATCCGGTCACACGGGATACGATCGAAGCGGAAGTGAGGTGGTTTGCAGACCATATCGGCGGAAATGACGTTCCATCTGACGGACTGGTGCTAGTCTATGATGATATCGCCTACGGGGAATCTCTGGGCACCACAGCCAAGTTTCCAAGAGATTCATTTGCATTTAAATGGGCGGATGAGATCCGGGAGACAACACTTCTTGAGATAGAGTGGAGTCCTTCCAGAACAGGACTGATCAATCCGGTTGCAATATTTGAACCGGTGGAACTGGAAGGAACGACTGTCAGCCGTGCAAGTGTCCATAATATCAGCATTATGGAAGAACTGGAACTGGGAGTAGGAGACCGGATCCAGGTATATAAGGCAAATATGATCATTCCTCAGATCGCAGAGAATCTGACCCGCAGCGGTGTAAAGGATATCCCGGCTGTCTGTCCCGTCTGCGGCGGGGCTACCCGGATCGCCATGGAGAATGAGACGAAGACTCTGTACTGCACTAATCCAAGATGCCAGGCGAAGCATGTGAAGGCATTTGCCCTCTTTGTCAGCAGGGACGCCATGAATATTGAGGGTCTGTCTGAGGCAACTCTTGAGAAATTTATCATGCACGGCTTCGTGAAGAACTTTACAGATATCTTCCATCTTGACCGTTATGCGGATGAGATCCAGAGCCTGGAAGGTTTCGGAGAGAGGTCGTATCAAAATCTTCAGGAGAGCATCCGCAATGCCAGAGTGACTACTCTGCCAAGACTGGTATACAGTCTGGGTATCCCGAACATAGGGATCGCCAATGCCAGAATGATCTGTCAGGCACTGGGGAACGACCCGAGACGTGTGGAGGAAGCTACGGAAGAGGAACTCAATGAGATATCCGGTGTTGGCGCTGTCATAGCGAAAACTTTCGTAGAGTATTTCGCAGATAAGGAGCACAGAGATATTTTTGAAAGTCTGCTGAAAGAGGTGGAGATCCCGGAGGAAGAAGAACCGGAAGGCGGGAAAAATCTTGAGGGTCTTACCTTTGTGATTACCGGAAGTCTGGAGCATTATTCAAACCGCAGTGAATTGAAAGGGGAGATTGAGAAAAGGGGAGGAAAGGTTACGGGAAGTGTGACTTCGAAGACAGATTATCTGATCAATAATGATGTGAATTCCACCTCTTCCAAGAACAGGAAGGCAAGAGAACTGGATATTCCGATCATCTCGGAGGAAGATTTCATGAAAATGTTGGAGTAAAAGAAAGGCAGGGAAGGCGTGAATTTTAGAACACGGAAAATGAAAGAAAAATTGCTGGAAAAACTGAATGAAACTCTGAAGGCGGTACTGCCAATTATAGGGATCGTGCTGGTGCTGTGCTTTACTATTGCACCGCTAGAACCGGGAATCCTTCTTGCATTTCTGATGGGTGCAGTGCTTCTGATCGTGGGGATGATGTTTTTTACCCTCGGAGTAGAGATGTCTATGACGCCTATCGGTGAGACTGTGGGAACCTGCATGACCCAGACGAAGAAGCTGTGGATCATGGTCCTGCTCAGCTTTATCCTCGGATTTATTGTTACCATATCAGAGCCGGATCTGCAGGTGCTGGCAGAACAGGTGCCTTCGGTGCCGAATATGGTCCTGGTGCTGTCGGTGGCCTTTGGCGTAGGCCTGTTCCTTGTAGCGTCGCTGCTCAGGATCATGTTTAATATCACTCTGGCGCATATGCTGATCGGCCTTTACATGATCGTATTTGCTCTGGCATTTCTTGCACCGGGAGATTTTATCGCGGTTGCTTTTGACGCCGGCGGAGTTACTACGGGACCGATGACTGTTCCGTTTATCATGGCTCTCGGTATCGGTATATCTGCGATCCGAAGCGATGAAAGAGCGGAAGACGACAGTTTCGGTCTGGTGGCTCTCTCATCTGTAGGCCCAATCCTCTCGGTCCTTGTGCTGAGCCTGATCTACCACCCGGAGAATGTGGAATATGTACCGGACAGCATTCCTGATATCGGAAATTCCGTAGAGCTCTGGAAGCTGTTCATGGAAGAGTTTCCGGCATATATGGGAGAGATGGCCGTGTCACTGCTTCCGATCATCGTGTTCTTCGTTATTTTTCAGATCATTTTCCGCAGGATACAGAAAAGAATGCTTATCAAGATTGCAGTTGGTATGGTATATACCTATGCAGGACTTGTCCTTTTCCTGACCGGAGTAAATGTAGGATTTATGCCTGCGGGTAATTACCTGGGACAGGTGATCGCGGATAATCCTTATAAATGGGTGATCGTTCCTATCGGTATGATCATCGGGTATTTTATCGTGCGGGCAGAACCGGCGGTCTTTGTCCTGACCAGACAGGTAGAAGATATCACGTCCGGAACGATTACATCAGGGGCAATGAGCCTGAGTCTTTCCATCGGTGTGGCTGTTTCTCTTGGACTTGCCATGATCCGGGTACTGACCGGGATTTCTATTTTCTGGTTTATCATTCCAGGTTACGCAGTTGCTCTGATCCTTTCATTTTTCGTACCGAAGATATTTACGGCAATCGCATTTGACTCCGGAGGCGTGGCTTCCGGTCCTATGACAGCTACCTTCCTTCTGCCGTTTGCTATGGGCGCCTGTGTGAGCGTTGGCGGGAATATCGTAACGGATGCATTTGGTGTCGTGGCAATGGTAGCTATGACACCGCTGATCACGATTCAGATACTCGGACTTGTATTTGAGATCAGTTCCAGAAGAACAGAGAAAGCGGAGTCTGCCAAGGCAGCAGATACTTTCAGACAGCTTCCGGATGATGAGATCATTGAACTTTAGTATGAGGTAACAGAATATGAGTGGAATTAATATGATGATGTCGATCACGAAAAGGGCAACAGGAAAGAAGCTGCTGGAGTTTTATGAGGAGAACGGGCTGTCGGCGATTTTCTGTACTCTTGCAAAGGGAACAGCGGCCAGTGAGACTCTGGATTATTTCGGCCTTGAGGTGACAGAGAAGATTGTAATGATGTCTGTGGTGGCGGATGCCACATGGAAAAAAGTGAAACGGGTGCTGGAGGATGATTTTCAGATCGATGTGCCCGGAACGGGAATCGCATTTCTTGTCCCTCTCTCAAGCATAGGCGGGAAAAAAGTGCTTCAGTTTATGACGGATGCGCAGCAGCTTGATAAAATAGAAGAGGAGAGTGTCATGAAAGATACGAAATATGAACTGATCGTTGTGATCGCAAACCATGGATACAGTGAAGAAGTAATGGATGCTGCCAGAGCACAGGGCGCCGGCGGAGGCACTGTGATCCATGCCAGAGGGACCGGCCTTGAGAAAGCGGAAAAGTTCCTTGGAGTATCTATTGCAGATGAAAAGGAGATCATATACATTGTGGCAAAGTCGGAAGATAAGAATCCGATCATGAAATCTATCATGGAAAATGCAGGAATGTCCAGTAAGGCGAAGGCAGTTGTCTTCTCAATGCCTGTGACGGATACAGCAGGTCTCAGACTCAGGGAAGTGCAGTGAAAGTGTCCGCAATAACGGAGCCTTCAGCCTTTAGAAAATGTTTATTTGTATAACAATGCTATCTGTACTATAATGAGATAAAAGCGTAAAAAGAAGGGATAGACTTATGTCAGATCATGATTTCATAATATTAGACGAAGAGAATACGAGCGAGGGAGAAAAGAGCAGCCGGGATGCGGCAGGGAATGAAGATAAGAGAGAGGTCAGCACTTCCGGGAAAAGCAGTGAAAAGAAGGACGATGAAGACGGATACGAGAAGGTCTGCTTTATCTGCCACCGACCTGAGAGCGTGACGGGAAGAATGATCGATCTGCCCAATAATATTACCGTGTGTCCGGACTGTATGCAGAGAAGCTTTGACGCTATGACGAACGGCTCTATAGATATGAGCCGTCTGATGAACATGCCTGGAGTACAGTTCCTGAATATGTCAGATCTTGAGAACATGCAGCCCCGGGCGCAGAAGATCAAAAAGAAAAAGGAAAAGCCAAAGGAATTTCATCAGCTGAATATAAAAGATATTCCTGCTCCCCATAAGATCAAGGCAAAGCTGGATGAATATGTAGTCGGACAGGAATATGCCAAGAAAGCCATGTCTGTAGCAGTTTATAATCACTATAAACGTGTAGCCACAGATACTATGGATGACATTGAGATCGAGAAGTCCAATATGCTTATGATCGGGCCTACAGGAAGCGGAAAAACATATCTTGTCAAGACATTAGCCAGACTTCTGGATGTGCCGCTGGCGATCACAGACGCCACATCACTGACAGAGGCCGGATACATAGGCGATGATATTGAGAGCGTAGTTTCCAAGCTGCTGGCAGCGGCGGATAACGATGTAGAGCGGGCCGAGCAGGGAATCATTTTCATCGATGAGATTGACAAGATCGCGAAAAAGAGGAATTCCAATCAGAGAGACGTAAGCGGCGAATCCGTGCAGCAAGGAATGCTCAAGCTGCTGGAGGGAAGCGAAGTGGAAGTTCCGGTAGGGGCGAACAGCAAGAATGCCATGGTGCCCTTGACCACGGTAAATACTAAGAATATCCTCTTTATCTGCGGCGGAGCTTTCCCGGATCTGGAGGAGATCATCAAAGAGCGCCTTCAGAAGAAGACATCCATGGGATTTAACGCAGAGCTGAAAGACCAGTTTGATCATGATAAGGATCTGCTTTCCAAGGTTACGGTAGAGGATCTGAGAAAATTCGGTATGATCCCTGAGTTCCTGGGACGGCTGCCTATCATTTTCACTCTCAAGGGACTTGACAAGGACATGCTCGTGAAGATATTGAAGGAGCCACGGAATGCTATACTGAAACAGTATCAGAAGCTTCTTGCACTGGATGAGGTGAGACTGGAATTCGACGACGGCGCCCTGGAAGCCATAGCAGAAAAGGCAATGGAGAAAGATACAGGAGCCCGTGCCCTGCGCGCCATTATTGAGGAATTCATGCTTGATATCATGTATGAGATTCCCAAGGATGACAGTATCGGCCAGGTGACGATCACAAGAGAATATATAGAGGGGACCGGAGGTCCGATCATACAGCTGCGAGGGCAGGAAGTGCCGCGGCTGGGATAAGAAATCAAAAAGGGGACAGGTACTTTTTTCTGGCGAATTCAGAATATTCTGAAAACAGAAGAAAAAAGTACCTGTCCCCTTTTCCTTACAGCTGCCGCATCACTTCAAATGTATTGTACAGATTCAGCTGGCCGTAACCCCATTCCCGATTCGGATATTCCATTGTGCGGGGACGTACTGCTCCAAGAATCAGAAGACTCTTGATCTGATAGGAATCAATACCGGGAACCTTCTGATCATAAATGAGCCACTCCAGCATCAGCGCTACTGCCCCTGCCGTCACGGCAGAAGAGATGCATGAACCGGAACGAGCGGTAAAACGACCATCTGGAAGTGCGCCCTTTACATTGATCCCCGGTGCCGTAACATCTGGATTGATACGCTGCGTACGGGTATATCCCCTGCCGGACGCCTGGGCGGTACCCTCTGTATTTCCGTCATAGTAAGAGACGATAACAGGGCTGTTCGTATTTGCCGGGCTGGTCAGGGTATAATAGGGGTCTGATTCCAGGAAATATACTTCACCGCTTAGAAACTCTGAAAGAGGAAGCCACATGTGGAACGTGCCCTCTCCGAGAGAAAGAGGCTCAACGGCGATCCTCCAGATTCCGGGTGCTGGTGCATCAAAGCGGAAGAATATAAGCTCGGAGTTGCTTTTTTCTACAAGAAGACGGTAATCCAGAGTGACTTTTGTCTTTTCGAAGAGAAAATCCAGTTCAGCTTCGGCCCCGACCCGAAAGGGAATACGGGAAGTATTTTCTCCGGATGGCGATATGATTGAAATAGAAAAGATATTCGGAATCTCCGTCCAGAGTTCAAGAGCAAAGCCGCTGACATTCTCTCCTACCCGGATCTCCACGGTCTTTGTATCAGAAGTATTCTCAATCCTGTCGTAATAATGGTGGCGTTTGTCCGCTTCGTTCCCAGTGCCGATAACGGTGATCCGATTTGGTTTGGTACTGTATCCTTCGATAAGATAGGGAAACGGAAGCGTTCCTACGTGTCCTCCCATACTGGTCCCGAATGTAATACAGATAACAAGCGGCAGCCCGAGCCGGTCGGCCAGATCGTTCAGATATTTCAGCCCGAGCATGAGATCTGTTTCCTGAAAGCACGCTGTATCACGGGGAATAAAATAGTAATCCATCAGATACTGTTTTGCCTGCTTAAGCTTTACCATGGCGATGGAAGCCTCAGGAGCAGCTCCGAGAAACTGCTCTTCCGGAACAGCAGAACCGGCGGCAAGACTGGCGGCAAATGTACCGTGCCCGGTTTCGTCTACAGAAGGAACAATGGATAATGGATCCTCGCTTTCAAGCGCTTCATTGATAGCTTCTTCTGTATATTCACTTCCGTAGGCACAGCCTTCCGGCGGTGTACCTGACTGAACCGTCTGATCCCAGATCGCAGCAATCCGCGTGGTACCGTCAATCCTGCGGAAAATCTGGTTTTCATAGTCGATACCGCTGTCAAGGAAGCCGATCAGCACTCCCTGTCCTTTCAGCTGAAGCGTGGGATAGTTCTGGATCGGGAGTATGCCCGCCTGGTTCAATGTCTCCATACTCATGGGAGCATAGCACTTCGGAATGGAGTTATAGGAAAAGCGGGACAGCGTGATCGGTTCGGCAAGCTCTTTTGGAATATAGATACATCTGTAGTCAAATCCTGCGTCCTGTGTACATGGGGTTCCCTGTATTATACTGTCGAAAAATGGAGTCCGGACATGGTTTCCGATAAAGTCCCGGTAGTTTTCTGAGAGGATCTGTTCCCGGCATGTGTTCATATCTGGCATATTTGAAACTCCGTTTTTTCTGATATATACAACTCATTTAAATATATGATAAAGAGTAGAAAATAACACTTAAAAAAATATAAATTAATTTTTCAATAGGTTGAAGTTGGAGGATTATAGGTTATAATGGAGATATGTCGAAAACAGTGTGTAAATACAGTCAGTTCTGCCGGCGGCAGATGTCAGAGAAACACACGCAGAAGGGAGAAGATTAAGATGAAAGATTTCTGGGAAGACCTTGGGAAAAAAATCGGTGAAACAGCAGAGACAATGACAAATAGGGCGGGAGATGCGATTGAGATCCAGCGGCTGAAAGGCCAGGTAAGAACGCTGGCACGCGGAAATGCCGTAGATCTTATGGCTCTTGGCAAGATGATCTATGACCGCTTTAAAGAAGGAGAAGAAGTGGAAGAAGCGGCAAAAGGCCTCTGTGAAGCAATACGTACCCGAGAAGAGAACATGAACGCTTATGAGAAAAAGATTGCCAGAATCAAGGGCGCCTGTGAATGTTCAAACTGTGGGAAGATGGTGGCAAAGGATATGCTTTTCTGTCCTTATTGCGGGGAAAAGGTAAATACTTCTGTATTTGATGATGCAGAAGAAGGAACAGATGAAGCTGCTGATATTTTTGCAGATGAAGCAGAAGAGGATGCTTACGGAGAAAAATTAAAGGAAGCCGCTGAGGAGTGTGCGGATGCAGTTAAAGAAAAGGCAGCAGATGTACTGGATAAGGCAGCAGAGAAGATGGGCGAAGCAGCAGATAAGATGGAAGAGATGGCAGATAAGATGAAGAGTGAAACAGCTGGAGAGGACAAAACAGAGTAGTCGGTCTCCGGGAGAGAAAAAGGAAAGGGCTATAACAAACGGACATGAAAATAAGAAAATTATGTTCTCTCGGCGGCGCAGCCGCTCTGTTTTCCCTTGATCAGATCATGAAATCCTATGCAGAGCAGAACCTGGAAAAGGGTGAAGAAAAATATCTGATGGACAAGGTTGTTCTCCGCAGGGTCCACAATAAAGGCATGTGCCTGAATCTGCTGGATGGTCAGCCAGAGACAGTGAAGAACATTTCACTGGCGGCAACAATTGTACTGACTGTCCTTCAGATCCCTCTGCTTTTTGCAAAAGGGCATTTCTGGAAAAAAAAGGGATTTGCACTTCTGCTCTCCGGCGCCTGGAGCAATACATTTGACCGGGCGGCCAGAGGACACGTGGTAGATTATATCGGATTTAAAACAGGCAATGAAAAGGTGTCGCAGATCACATACAACCTGGGGGACTTTTTCATTGCAGCCGGGAGCGTGATCCTGGTGCTTACGGCTCTGTTCCCCGGGAGAAAATCTGACGGCTGAGATCCGGTGTCTGCACATGTCTGTCATATGTATGTATTCTGATACATGGGAGGACTGTATTTTACAGGCGGGGCAAATTGTGGTATGATAGACGGGAATCTTAGTTCAGACAGGAGAGATACACATGATACAGGATATACAGCCCCATCGATATAATAATCAGTATCGGCCGGTCCTGCCGGATCCGGATTGTTATGCCATGTACTATGAGCCCCATGCGGCGCTGCTCAGGAAGACTCCGGATGGAATTGAGTTCCCAAGATTCCAGGATCTGGAACGGCTGAACGAAGAGATATACGAGGAGAGCATATATCTTTTTACGATCGATGAGGAACGATATTATCTGGTACAGGATATCAACCGGGAGCCGCTGTCCACATTTACGATGGAAAATACAGAGATTTTCCGGGAGGCAGAACCGCGGTACCTCTCTTTTGCAGGAATCACAGGCTATCAGCTGAACAACTGGTATGAAAGCCATAAGTACTGCGGAAGATGCGGGCACATTATGAAAAGAGACGGGAAGGAACGGATGCTCTACTGCGAGGAATGCCATAATATGGAATTTCCCAAGATCTGTCCGGCGGTTATTATCGGCGTTACAGACGGCAGCCGCATTCTCATGTCAAAATATGCAGGAAGGGCTTATAAAAAATATGCACTTCTGGCTGGATTCACCGAGATCGGTGAAACATTGGAAGAGACAGTGGCCCGTGAGGTAATGGAAGAGGTCGGGTTGAAGGTTAAAAATATCCGCTATTATAAATCTCAGCCATGGTCCTTCAGCGACACGCTTCTTATGGGATTCTACTGTGAGCTGGACGGTGACGGGACGATCACTCTGGACAGGGAGGAACTTGCTCTTGCAGAGTGGTTTGAACGGGAAGATATTCCGGATCACATGTCCATGGAGAGTCTGACCAACGAAATGATAATGAAGTTTAAAAACGGAGAAGTATAGGAGGAAGCATATATGCGAGCAGAATTTGATGACAGCCTTGTAACTGGAAATGAGATGATCGACGGCCAGCATAAGGAACTGATCGATAAGATCAACAAGCTTCTTGACAGCTGTGAGACGAGTAAGGATAAGGTAGTTGCGGTGAAGACACTGGATTACCTTGCGGATTATACGGAGTTTCATTTCGGCGAGGAGGAAAAGCTTCAGGAGTCAATCGGATATCCGGGAATCAATGAGCACAAGAAAGAACATGACAAGCTCCGCCAGGTGGTAAAGGATCTTTACAATATGCTGGAGGAAGAGGAAGGTCCGTCAGATGCGTTTGTAGAGCAGGTAAATGTTAATGTGATCGAGTGGCTTTACAGACATATCAAGGGATTTGACCGTTCTGTAGCAGAGTATAAATTTATGAATGAGAGCAGCGAGAGACTGTAAATTTGTATTGCCTTCTTGTAAATACAGGGCAGATACAGGAGCAACCATATATCAGCCGGCGTCTGGCTGACAGAACAGATAACAAGCCATACAAAAATGTTTTCCCAGAACTCATTTAACTGAGTGCATATCCGGATAACATGTCTGTATGGCTTTTCTTAATGATCAGCAATATTTTGAATTCAGTTTTTACTGTCTTTTTCCCATTGGGAATAAATCTTTACCAGTTCCATGGCGACGTTACATGCAGCCTCCATCCCTTCTGAAGTGATATGCTCATAGGGGCCGTGATATCCATGGCCGCCTGTACCCAGATTGGGGCAGGGAAGTCCTTTGAAGCTGAGCTGTGCCCCGTCCGTGCCACCGCGGATAGGCAGTATCAGAGGCTTGATTCCAACATTATGGCACGCTTTTTCTGCATTTTCAATCAGGTGCATGGATTCTGCAATGATCTCAGCCATATTCCGATACTGATCGGTAATGATCAGAGCCACCGTTCCCCGGCCGTATTTCTGATTCATCATTTTTACAATTTCGTGCAGTGTCTGTTTCCTCTTCTCAAAAGAAGCTGCCTGGTGATCCCGGACAATGTAATGGAGGACGGCTTCAGCCACATCGCCCTTCATGTCGGTCAGATGATAGAATCCTTCATATCCTTCTGTGTCACGCGGTGTTTCTCCGGAAGGCAGCAGAGAATTGATCTCCATGGCCACCAGAGAAGCATTTACCATGATATTTTTTGCTGAGCCAGGGTGAACATTTACCCCTGTTATCTTAAATTCCGCACGGCATGCATTGAAATTCTCGTACTGGATCTCTCCTTCTGTATCTCCGTCAAGAGTATAAGCAAAATCAGCGCCAAATTCTTCGAGGTCAAAATTGGCCGCTCCCAGACCGATCTCTTCATCCGGGGTGAAGGCTATGGCTACAGGGCCGTGAGGAATATCTCCATCCATAAGCCGTTCAGCCATGGTCATGATCTCCGCAATCCCTGCCTTATCATCGGCGCCCAGGATCGTGGTGCCGTCACTGGTGATCAGTGTGCGTCCTTTCAGACCGGGCAGGTGGGGAAACTGTTCCGGAGAGAGGACACGACCGCTGTCGCCCAGAGGCAGATCCCGTCCGTCATAATCCTTGTAAACTACCGGGATGATCCGATGATCACAGAAGTCAGACACGGTGTCCATGTGAGCGATGAAGCCGAGGACCGGACGGTCCTCATAACCGGGCGAGGGCGGGATATGGGCGTACAGATAACATTTGGTATCTACCTTGACGTCCGTGATCCCCATAGTGAACAGTTCCCGGTAGAGATGCCATGCAAGTTCAAACTGGCATGCGCTGGAGGGAACGGAGCTGCTTTCCTCGTCGCTGGGAGTACGGATGGTTACATATTTTAGAAGCCTGTCGCAACAGTTCATTTCAGTTTTCTCCTTATTTGTTGTCTGTTTTTCTTAATATATCCATTAACTGTCTTCCATATTTTGAGAGGATGGCGATATATTAGTCATGATAAACAATATTTCCGCCGCACAGGGTCATTTTGACCTTTCCGTACAGATTCCATCCGGTAAATGGCGTATTAGAGGAAAGGGAAAGATAGCTTTCCGGCATCCACTGCTCCTCCGGGTCAAATATGACGAGGTCAGCAGGACAGTTCGGCTGAATCCTGCCGCAGGGCAGGTGGTAGAGCCTGGCCGGATTGACAGTCATTTTCTCAAGCAGCTGCATCATGGTCAGGTGGCCCGGACGCACCAGCGAAGTGATGCCCAGAGCAAGTGAGGTTTCAAGCCCGGTTATCCCGCTTGGCGCGGCAGTGATGGAGCGTTCTTTCTCTTCCATGCTGTGAGGAGCATGGTCAGTGGCGATAATATCGATGGTGCCGTCTGCAAGACCGCGGATAATAGCCTGCCGGTCATCCTCTGTACGGAGAGGCGGATTCATTTTCGCCAGAGTGCCGTACCTGAGAACAGCATCCTCCGTGAGAGTAAAATGGTGGGGAGTGGCCTCAGCGTGCAGGCTGGCTCCCAGGGAACGGAATATTCTTACCAGTTCTACGGATCGTCCGGAACTGATATGCTGTATCACTACATGCGCCCCGGAACGGAGAGCAAGCATGCAGTCCCGCGCGACCAGCGATTCCTCGGCAACAGAAGGGGAACCGTAAATTCCCAGACGGTCAGAAACCGGCCCGTGATTGATCCCATTGTTTTTGATAAATGAAGGATCCTCTTCATGAAGACTGATGGGAACATCAAGTTCTCCTGCCTTCTTCATGGCTTTATACAGAAAAGCACCATCCCGGAGAGGAATTCCGTCATCAGTAAAACCGCAGGCACCTGCTGACTTCAGCGCTGCCATATCAGTCAGCTCCATACCCTTGAGCCCTATTGACACACTGGCTGCCTGATAAACGTGAACCGCCTCCATTTCTGCCTTTTCAAGATTCTGAGTGAGTACCGGAACTGAGTCAATCACCGGAGAAGTATTTGCCATGCATATGACGGAGGTAAAACCGCCTTTTGCAGCAGCCAGAGCACCGGTGTGAATCGTTTCCTTGTAGGTGAATCCGGGATCCCGGAAATGAACATGAGTATCGACAAGTCCCGGAGCAACGGTAAGTCCGGAAGCGTCTACAGTCTCTTCCCCTGGATGTTCTGGCAGATTTTCTCCTGTTTCCGTGATCAGACCGTCCTGGATACGGATATCAGCTATGCCGCTGAATCCGGAATCCGGATCCATGAGCAATCCATTTTTTATAATCATCTCGATAGCCTCCTCATCGTTTTTACTAAGTATACCCTGAATGATGATTCCAATCAATATAGAAAACATCCATGTATCTTGCTGCCCGTGGAAATAAAGGCCGGGAGGGCGTCCGCAGTTTCAGCGGCCAGCCCTCCCGGAGGAGGAGTAGTATGTTTAAAGCTGCCTGAAGAGGTGACGCGGAATACCGTCTACCATGATGGGGGATACATCGCCCTGGATCAGCGGACGGACGTAATTAACAAATTCTTCTGTCACGTAGGTTCCCTCTTCATTTACCCATTCGCGGGGAACCAGTTTCTCATCGTTGGCAATCTTATGGACATCTTTGACTTCGGTTCCGCTCTGATAAGGATCGTCGGACAGTCGTTTCAGCACGACCATTTTACCGGAGTCGCCTTCATCAGCTGCCTTGACAGCCGCGCCTCCTACCTGGGAAGCCTCCAGAATATCAATACGTGACGCACAGTGGGAGGCGGAACGCTGGAGGGAACTCAACTCTATGGAACGGGTCTTGCATCCGATCTCCCCGGCAATGTAGCTGGCGAGATAATTGGCTGTTCCTGAGAGCTGCTTATGTCCGAACGCATCTACGAAATCAATGCTCTGTCCCAGTTCACATACATAGCGTCCGTCTGCAAGCCGGATTCCCTCGGATACAGCAACAACTACGGAAGGCTTCTGAGCGAGGAGATCCCTGACTTTTGCGCCAAATGCTTCGATGTCAAATGGAAGCTCCGGCAGATAAATGAGATCAGGTCCCGCGCAGTCCTCTCCTTTTGCCAGAGCTGCGGCTCCGGTAAGCCAGCCTGCGTTCCTGCCCATGATCTCAACGATCGATACCAGACCCCGTTCGTATTCCAGACAGAAACTGTCGCGTATGATCTCTTTGACAGACGTCCCGATATATTTGGCTGCGCTTCCGTATCCGGGAGTATGGTCAGTCAGTGCCAGATCGTTGTCGATCGTCTTGGGGCAGCCGATAAATCTGGTCGGCTGTCCTGTTACAATAGCGTAGTCGGACAGCTTTTTGATCGTGTCCATAGAGTCATTGCCGCCTATATAGATAAATGCTTCGATATCAAGCTTGTTCAGGATAGAAAAAATCTTCTCGTAGACTTCTCTGTCCTGATGGATCTCCGGCAGTTTATACCGGCAGGATCCCAGAAATGCGGCCGGAGTTCTCTTCAGCAGTTCTGCGTCAAGATCATTGGTAATGTATTCCGACAGATCAATATAACGCTCTTGAAGAAATCCCTGGATCCCATGCAGCATGCCATATACTTTTCCGGCTCCGCGGTCCTTCGCTGTCCGGTAAACTCCTGCGAGACTTGAATTGATCGCAGCGGTAGGACCGCCTGATTGTCCGACGATAACGTTTCCTTTCATATAAGATACCTCCGTTATAATATTCATCTTTCAGAAACAGCCCGGTTCTGAAAAAGCTCTATTACCAGTTTAGTGCATTGTGACTAATTTGTAAATGGAAAAATAAAAAATATGGGCAAAATAACGAAAAGGAGGGAAAAAAGAGAAAAAAGCAGAAAAAGATGATAAGATAACTTTAACACAGCGCAAAAGCGCGTCAGAACAAAGGAGAGGAATCAAATGAAACAGTATGATTATCTGATCGTCGGTGCGGGTCTGTACGGAGCGGTCATGGCTTATGAACTTGGAAAAAAAGGAAAGAAATGTCTTGTGATCGACCGTAGAGATCACATTGCCGGAAATATTTACTGTGAAGATGTAGAAGGAATCCATGTTCACAAATACGGAGCACATATTTTCCATACGTCCGACCGGAAGATCTGGGACTATATGAATCAGTTCGCAGAGTTTAACAATTATATAAATTCACCGGTTGCCGTTTACAAGGATGAGCTGTACAATCTGCCGTTTAACATGAACACATTCAGCAAGATGTGGGGGATCCGCACACCTGCTGAGGCAAAAGAAATCATCGAGAAGCAGCGGAAAGAGACCGGGATCACAGAACCGAAAAATCTGGAGGAACAGGCACTCTTTCTCGGAGGACGCGATATATATGAGAAGTTGATCAAGGGGTACACGGAGAAGCAGTGGGGCAGAAAATGTACAGAGCTTCCAGCATTTATCATTAAACGTCTTCCCTTCCGTTTTATTTATGATAATAATTATTTTAATGACAGATATCAGGGAATCCCGATCGGAGGATATACAGCGATCGTGGAGAAGATGCTGGAAGGAGCGGATGTCCGGACCGGTGTTGATTTCTTCGAATTCCGGAAGGAAAACCCGGATATTGCGGAGAAGATCATATTTACCGGCATGATCGATGAATACTTCGGATATAGGCTGGGGGCTCTGGAGTATCGTTCCGTACGTTTTGAGACGGAAGTGCTTGACTGTGAGAATTATCAGGGAAATGCTGTTGTGAACTATACGGACCGTGAAGTTCCATATACACGTGTGATCGAGCACAAGCATTTTGAGTTTGGAAAACAGGAGAAGACAGTTATTTCCAGAGAGTATTCTTCTGAGTGGAGCGTGGGCATGGAGCCCTATTATCCTGTAAATGACGAGAAGAACAATGCTCTTTTTGAAGAATATAAGAAACTGGCGGAAAAAGAGGAGAATGTTATTTTCGGAGGAAGACTGGGAGACTACAAATACTACGATATGGATAAAGTAGTAGCTGCGGCGCTTGCGCGTCTGGAAGAGATGGAGTAGTCTGGATAATTCTAAAATAATTGTAAAAAATACAAAAGTATATTGCTTTTATCTTCACATTAAAGTATAGTATAAATACTTTTATCAGTCAGATGATTTCCCGTGCAGACCCGGATGTCAGTCCGGGCCTGCACGGTCAATGAAGGGTATACATGGATTCCTTACAGCAGAGTTCTTTGAAATATATGAACCTGCGAAGCGGACAGCAGGGGGCTGGCCGTAACAGATCGCGGTCTGTGGATCGGATATGGAAGAAATGTATGAAGTCTTAAAGTTTATCGAACATGGCGCACACTGCAGACAGAGTATGGACTGCGTTCAGGGTACTCTGCTTATCAGTTGTCTGCGCGGCAATCCAGAAATAAAAAAGAATATTTTATTTGAATGGTTCCGGCAGCTCGCTTTATGCCTGGAACAGTTTCAACGCTGCCGGAATGGACAGAATTACCGGTATCTCAGCCCGTACAGTATTGTCGTATCGGAGGAAGAAGGCCTGCTGCTCCTTGATCTGGACAGTCCGGAAAATGAATTTGCTATAAAGATGATGCAGCACAGGGCAGTAAGGACTCGTTTTGTCCTGCCCGTCCGGAGTGGAAACGGTGAGACGGCTGCATGTGCGGATCTGTTTGCGATGGGCAGGATAATACAGCTGATGCTTGCCTGTGTCCGTGTTTTTCCGTCGATGACAAGACGAGAGGAAATACGCCTGTTCAGGCTTACTGAACGGTGTACAGCTGCATCTGGAAAAAGATATACGGATTTCCGGCAGCTGATAAAGGATCTGCCGGAGAATTCTGTGCAGTCCGGAAACCGAAGTCGGTTTGAGGTGTCAGAACAGGCATATCTCGGGAAGAGATCTCCATGGTCATATGCCGGCTGGAAGAAAAATGGGACTTTGGCTCTTGCAGGGCTTTTACTATTCACGTTGATAGGAGCGGCAACTGCCCGTTTTTTCTATGCGGAAAGTAAAGAGAAGCTTCCGGCAGGTCCGATTCCGGAAGAAGTGGAACAGGAGACAATGGTTGATACAGGACAACAGGCATCCGGCGAAGAGGAGAGGGCAGATGATATATGGACTGGAAGTGAAGAGGAGAAAGTGTTCTACATGGAGATGGCTGAGAAGGCCGTTCAGGCATGGATGCTGGAAAATAATACGATGGGAAATCAGTCTGTCATCACTTATGGCTGCGAGCTGGAGCGGAGCATTCTGGCTGCCCTGGCAGCAGTCTATGAGCGGGAAGAGATGACGGAGGAAGCACTTTTGACTTATGAAAGACTGATCGAAACAGAAGAAAGGACAGAAAAGATTGAAAGTGCGGGAATAAAAAAGATGACCCTGGAGGCGGAAAGGGGACAGTATGCCCAGGCTTTGCTCACAGGTGACACGGTACTGGAGAAGATCGGATCATCTCAGCAGGTGGAAAGCCTTATGAATGAATACAGAAATCAACAGAGCGGAGAGGGGGAGAAGGATGAAGAGAATGAAGAAAACGAAGAGAAGATTCAGGAAACACAGGAATAAAGGATATGGACGGCTGACAGGAATCCTCCTTCTTTTGATCCTGGTGACCGGGGGCATGACGGCGGATATGGTCCGGGCGGAAGGTGAGACGGATGTGATGTCAGATATTCAGCAGGAATCATCCGAAGAAAATGAAGAAAAAACAGAAGAAAAAGAGGAGAAAACAGAAGAACAGGGAGAAAGCGGAGATAAGGATGAGGAGAAAACAGAAGAACCGCC
Organism: Candidatus Mediterraneibacter stercoripullorum; assembly: GCA_019115765.1. GTDB lineage: Bacteria > Bacillota > Clostridia > Lachnospirales > Lachnospiraceae > Mediterraneibacter > Mediterraneibacter stercoripullorum. The sequence continues at coordinate 41,231 of DXCZ01000003.1, forward strand.
GCCGCAGAAATACGTGATGCCTGCTGTGCATTGCCCGGAAGTGCCTGCAGGCAGGAGTTGGTACAGCGCTCCTCCTGTAATAACGATCACACACTATGACAAACACGCTGTCACCAAATATACGGCCACAAATGCAGAGAACGAGAGGAAGGAAGATATTCTCAAAATTGAACCTGCAGAGTCTGCCGAGGCAAATGAAAATGTAGAAGAAGGAAAAGAGGCAGTGAAGGCAGGATCAGGGCTTTCTGACGGAGAGACTGTATCTGCGGTCCTGGAAAAAGAATTTTGGAAAGAAGGGGAGAATACACTGACTGTCCGGATGGAAAGCGTGGAAGGTGAAGAATTATACCGCAAAGATATTACGATTTCGGTAGATTTAAGTAATCCGGACCAGTTATCGCTGGAGTATTCCCGCCCTCTGAAAGAGGGAATCCTGTACTCGGCATCAGAATTTACGGTTCATGCAGAGGCGGCGGATACCATATCAGGTGTGGAAAAGATTGTTTATCATCTTGATGAAGGAAGAGAAGGCGTGATAGAAGGTGAGACAGGGCTGATCCACATACCAGCAGGATATGCGGGCATGATCGAGGCATATGCTGTGGACCGGTCAGGAAGGAAAGGAGAAACAGTAGAGTCGGCATACATAATATGTGAAGACCAGTCTCCGGAAATCAGACTGGATGCTCCGGACGGACTCGAGGCATGGTACCGCGATAAGGTTACGGCAGAGGTTCATGTAGAGGAAAAACAATCCTCCGGCGGAGCTGCATCAGGCATCGGGATGATTACCTGCTATATCGACAAGAAGATCGTGATGCAGGAAACATACGAGGCACCAGAAGCGGTATATGATAAAACATTTCAGCTGACAGTGTCACCGGATAGTCAGAAAGGAATATCTGAAATTGCAGTCCATGTGACAGACAGGGCCGGCAATCGTGCTGTGAAGTATGGGCAAATACACTTTGACAGTGAGGTCCCGTCTCTGACCATGGAAGGTGTGTATGATACATTGATCAGCAGCGGTGAAGTAAAAGCCGTTTTTAAAGTGGAAGATTCCTGGCTTTCCGATGCCTCTTTGTATGTAAGATATACTGATGTGCAGGGAAACAGCAGTGACCTTATAAATCTCGATATGAACGAGTGGAATAAAAAAGAAAACGGAATATCGATCGAGGAAATATTTGAAAAAGACGGAAAATATGAATGCCGTGTTGTTGCTGAGGACAAAGCAAAAAACAGAGTGGAGAAAAATATAGGGTTTGTTATTGATTCCGCCAGTCCTGTGATCCACTATGTGGATCAGATGGAAGGTCTTACAATCCCTTATTTCCAGTGGAACTACAGGAGTGAGGATATGATCAGAGATTATTCAGAGTACTCATACCAGATCAGTTTAAACGGGAAACCCTACCTTCCAGGTTCGCGTATTACAGATGAGGGTGTCTCTCTTCTTGCGGTCAGAGCAGTGGATGCGGCAGGCAATCAGTCTCTGGCAGAGGCTGTATTCGAGATCGATCATACTCCGCCTGCCATCATCTGGGGCGATGAGATGAACGAAAAGATATATAGAGACTGCGTGACGATGAGCGTATGGGTAGATGGCGCGGGAGAAAGGCTGAGAAAGGCCATGGTAAACGGAAAGTCCTGCCGGCTGAGCGCAGACAGCAGGATCTTTCAGTATGATATAGAGGAACCGGGGATTTATCATGTACAGATCTCCGCGGAAGATCTTGCCGGGAACCGTTCGAGAGAAGAAGTGATATTTACAGTGAAAAGGCGGCAGAGCTTTGTGCAGAATCTCGTGAATCCAGTTATTGAGACGGTAGAGAAATATACAGGAAGGCAGACAGATCCTTCAGTCAGAGGATCTGAAGCGGAAAACGAGAGGAATTTTCCCGTTTGTGCGGCGGCAGCTATTCTGGCAGCTGTATGTCTTGTGCCGGCAGGATATTATATCGTTAAAAAGAATAAATGGGAAAATAGAGTTTCAGAAGAAAAAGATCCATAAAAAGGGAGGATGCCGGGCAGCTGATCGGCTCAGCTCCCGGCATGTATTATGAAAAAGTTTATTCAAATAACTTCTTGGCGTCTTTTTAATGAATTTTTTTGTTTTCCTTTGATGGTTATAGTATATGCGGGAGAAATGAAGAAAACATGATAATAAAATGAAAGATTTTTAAATGATAAATGAACAAAATGTGAACGCATCAGAAAGGCATGTCAGTGGTATATTACATTTCTGTTATAAAACATCTTTTCTGATAGAGAACTGAAAAAATGATGTATAATAGTCGAAAAGCAGGCACGGGATACGATCCGGCAGAGAAGGGAGTGACACAAATGAAGATCCTGATCGTAGAGGATGACACAGAACTGGCCAGAGAGCTGGCCCTTTTGTGCAGAAAGTGGGGATTTAATGAGGAACGTGTGAAAGATTTTCAGAATATCCGTGAAGAATATCATACATCTCACGCGGATCTTATCCTGATGGATATCAATCTGCCATATTTTGATGGTTTCTACTGGTGCGAGAAAATCCGGGAAATCTCCAGGGTACCGGTGCTGTTCCTCTCAAGCAGGGACCAGAACGCAGACAAGATCATGGGAATGGCCGCAGGGGGCGATGATTATGTGGAGAAGCCCTTTGATCCGGAACTACTTCTGGTCAAGATCCGATCCATGCTCAGAAGAACATATGAGTATACCGGGAGCGACAAGATATATATATCACAGGACATATATTATGAAAACGGCACTGTTGCCGGAAACGGCATGGAAAAAGAGCTTACAAGATCTGAGAATAAGATCATGTCTGTCCTTCTTTCTGAAAAGGGGAATGTTGTCAGCAGAGAACAGCTTATGCAGGCACTATGGAATACAGATGAATTTGTTACAGATGCTTCGCTTACTGTTCTGATCTCACGTTTGAGGAACAAGCTGAGAGAAGTATCGGGAGACAGAGAGATTATCCATACGCGGAAAGGAATCGGGTATTATATCGGATGATAAGAGTATATTTGTCGGAGAAGAAAGGCACGATACTTGCGGCAATCCTGTTTCCGCTTTTTTTCAGTATTTATTTTCTGTATCTGTGCGGTTCTCAGGTATACAGCGCAGATGTTCTATACTTGGACGGGGTGTATGCCGCAGGCGTTGTGATCCTGTTTCTTGTGGATTTCCGAAGATTCCGCAGGAAAAGCAGGCAGAAAGAGGATATGGAACAGGAGATAGAGTGCCGGAAGGAAGAGATTGCCGTTTTGAAGGAAGAGATCACGGAGCAGAATGACTATATTACGAGATGGCTGCATGAGGTAAAGGTTCCGTTGTCTGCTCTGGAACTGATGAATGGGCGGAACAGTGACGCGGAGCTGAAGAGGGAGATGCGTTTCTGTACAGAGAGGATCGGAATGCTGCTTCGTACCATGCTCATGTACGGGAAAATGGGCAGCATGGAAAATGACGTTACTTTTACAGCGGTAAAACTGGAAGATGCAGTAAGAGAAACTGTTAAAAACCACTCCTTTTTCCTGATTCGGGGCGGATTTGAAATCAGAATGGAACTGGCCGGAATCAAGGTGTTTACTGATCGGAGATGGCTTGTATATATGCTGGATCAGATTACGGCAAATGCAGTGAAGTATAAGGCGGAGGAATCAGACAGGGTTCCAGAGATATTATTCCGTGGCAGGAGGATATCAGATGACGAGACAGAACTTATGGTCAGAGATAACGGCCGGGGAATAGCAGCAGAAGAAATGCCATACCTCTTTGACCGTGGATATACCGGAGGAAATGTGAGAAACGGGGATTACCGTTCTACAGGAATGGGACTTTATTTTACAAGAAAGGCGGCAGACCGCCTTGGAGTAAAACTGGAAGTTCATTCGGAAGAAGGAAAATGGACCAGTTTTGTGTTTCGCTTTTATAATAATTATTCCATCAGGCATGAATAACAGAAATGTTAGAAACGGTATGACTTTGTGAGGAGAACGTAAGGATTTTGATAACGCCTTTTGTTAGTATGAAAGAGTAAAGGAGGAGTTGCTCTATGGAGAAAAAAATATTAGAGATAAGAAATCTGACAAAAGGCTTCGGCAAGCGTGGCGGATATGAATCCCGGGTGATCAAGGGGATAAATATGGATGTGTATTCCGGTGATTTTATTGCAGTGATGGGACCAAGCGGCGCAGGAAAGACTACTTTGCTGAATCTTCTGTCTACGATTGATAAACCGGATGGCGGAAGTATCATACTAGACAGAGAAGATCTTGTAAAGACGGGCAACAGACGCCTGTCTGAAATCCGGAGAGACAAGATTGGCTTTATCTTTCAGGAATATAACCTGCTTGATAATATGTCTCTGGAAGATAATATCGCGCTCCCTCTGTCTCTGAACGGGGTGAAAAGCAGGGAAGTGGAAATGCGGGTGAGAAAAATGGCAAATATGTTTGGGCTTGGGGAGCATCTTAAAAAGTATCCGTATCAGCTTTCAGGAGGACAGAAACAGCGCGGGGCAAGTGCAAGAGCGCTTGTGACAGAACCGGAGATCCTGTTTGCCGACGAGCCTACAGGCGCACTGGATTCCAGGTCAAGCCGTGAACTTCTGATCAGTTTGAAAAATGCCAATGACAGCGGAAGGGCAACGATATTAATGGTGACTCATGACGCTTACGCAGCAAGTTATGCCAAACAGGTCTATTTCCTGGCTGACGGTCAGATCCAGTGCAGGCTTGTCCGTAAAGAAGACAGAAAAGAGTTCTATGAGAAAATACTGGATCTTCAGATCTCGATGGGAGGTGAGCGGGAATGAGCCTTCTGAAACTTTCCTGCTCTAATTTCAGGAGAAGTGTACGGGAATATGCGGTCCTGATCATTTCGCTGGCTTTCTCGGTTTTTATATTCTTTAATTTTCAGAATGTGATTTATTCGGACGCAATGGATGTTCTGGCGAATATGAATAAAGATTATATTGATATGGTGATCCAGGCTGCATCAGTAGTGTTTTCTGTGTTTATGCTTTTTTTTACATGGTATGCAACCAATGTATTTCTGAATCAAAGAAAAAAGGAAATCGGCATATATATATTTATGGGACTGGACAATACCAGGATAGGGAAGATGTATGCTCTGGAGGCTTTTTTTACAGGAATGACAGCATGGGCTGCCGGAACTGCGGCAGGAGCCGGTTTTTCGAAATTATTTCAGATGATGCTTTTAAAAATGGCTGATATCAGTGCTGACATCCGTTTCTCATTCTCGATCACGCCGGTCCTGATCACGGCAGGAGTATTCTGGCTGATCTATGGACTGATGATCATAAAAGGGTATCGCTCTATTGTAAAGAGCAGTGTGCTTGATCTGCTCACAGGTGCCAGAAAAGAGGAAATGAAGCCGGAAAGACCGGTGTGGGCCGCTGTTAAATCGGTGCTTGGAATGGCGGTACTTGTATCCGGCTATATCTGCTCTATGCATACCGGGGAAGAGGAAACCCTGCTCTTTGCGCTTGCAGCGGTAATACTGGTCATTGCGGGCATCTATCTGCTGTATAACGGGCTTATTCCATTTGCGGTCCGGAAAATGTGCGGGAATAAAAATTATCTCTATCAAAAGGAACATATCCTATGGGTAAACAGTCTGGCATACCGGATCAGGAAAAATTACAGGATGTATGCTATCGTAACTGTTTTAATGACTGCCGCTGTAACTGTGCTGGGAACTGCTTTTGCAATGCAGCACAGGTATGATAAAATGGTACACTTTCAGGGAATGTACACCTATCAGGTGATCAGCTTCGGACCGGAGCTTGAACGATCAGAAATCATTCAGGGCATCGAGGAGAAAAACCAGGTGGAATATTCAAATGAACTGACTATACTTGCCCTGCCTTCAGAGTACTTCGATACGATATACAAAAATGCAGGCTATGCCGTTGTGTCAGAATCGCAGATCAGACAGGCGGCGGAAGATGTGGGACTTGACTGGGATTACCCTGAGCTTGAACAGGATCAGGCGGTAGATCTGTCCCATGTGATGATCCTTTCCCTGCTCAGTCCGGATAAGACAACAGTGATAAACGGCAAGGAGTATGACGTGCTGGCTACGGATGATACGGCATATCTGGGAGATCTGCAGAGATCGATGGATATCACTGTGCTCAGTGACAGCCAGTATGAGGAACTGAGGCCCTGTGGTTCTGAGATGAAGATCTACAATTTCAAAATTGCAGATTCAGATAATCCGAAGAATGTTGACGCGTCCGCAGACTATATCCGTTCGCTTTCGCAGCAGCTGGAAGACGGGAGCTACGTAGTGGGAAGCAATATTATCTACCCGGAAAGTAATGAAGATAGTTACATCAGAGTAGCTTATTCCATCTGTGTATTTATGTTTGTGACGCTGATCCTTGCAGCAGGAAGCATAATTTTCCTAAAAGTGGGGAATGATGCGAGAGAGGACAGAGAAAGATATACGATATTAAAAAAAATCGGTATTTCAGAAAAAGTCCTCTGGAGATCCGCAGGAAAGGAACTAAGCTTTACTTACTATTGTCCTTTTGTGCTCATGGCTGTCAGCTCCATTTTTGCCATCCGCGCCCTGGGCAGTGCGATGAGGGAGGATCTTACGTATGTTAACGTGATCAGTGCACTTTCAATCCTGATCCTGTTTACACTGATTTACCTTATCTCTCTGAGAAATTACGGAAAACTGGCAATTGAGAGGCGGTACGGCTACAAGTCGTGAGCGTGATGTTGCGGATTCATCTGACCGCCGGAAAAAGAGAAAGTGACAGTCTTAGAGACTGTCCTTTTTCTATTTGGCAAAAGTAAAAGACCGATGGGGGAGCCATCGGTCTTTTGAGGGGAGTATAAATAATTAATAAGGGGTTGTAGAAAGTAACCTTTCTACAATAGACAGTATAATATATGCAATTGGAAAAAGCAAGAAAAAATTAAAAAAACTATGGCAAATAATTACATTTTTTTTGGATTTCCGGGCAAAGAAGTTTTTGCAGTGAAAAAATGTATAAAAACACAGGAAAAAGAAACAATAAGGTTGTACCATAAAAACAGGAGGGAATATAAAATGGCTAAGAATTACAGCAACACAAACAATGCAAACAGAAACTCAAATGCAAACAAGAATTCCAATTCGAACAAAAATGGAAGCAGCAATTCCTACTCCTCTTATGCTGATTCACAGAACAGAAATCAGAATGCTGCAAAGAACAGCAGAAACAATGCTGAGAAGAACTGTGGAAGAAACATGAATGACTATGAGGAGTCGGACCGTTACTAAACGGAATTCGAGTTGAAAAAGCCGTTTTTATGACGGAAAAGCCGGAAAGATAAAGGCAATCCGGTGCATGAATACAGGGCAGAGCAGGGTTTGGACTGAAAAAAGTTTGAACTTTACTCTGCCCCTGTTTTATAGTAATATATACTACAGACAAAGTGTAAGGACGGAAGATATTCATGGAGAAAATGGAATGGATCGCGCCCTGTCATTTCGGACTTGAGTCGGTGCTTAAGAAGGAAATCCGGGATCTTGGCTATGAGATCTCACAGGTGGAAGATGGGCGTGTGACTTTTTATGGCGGCATTGACGCTATGTGCAGAGCCAATGTATTTCTGCGGACGGCGGAGAGGATCCTGCTGAAAGCAGGCAGCTTTCGGGCAGTGACATTTGACGAACTGTTCGAACAGACGAAACAGATCCCGTGGGAGGATTATATCCCGAAGAACGGGAAGTTCTGGGTGGCGAAAGCCGCGTCGGTAAAGAGCCGGCTCTTCAGTCCGTCAGATATACAGTCTATTATGAAAAAGGCGATGGTGGAACGTCTGGGGAGCAGATACCATATTCAGTGGTTTCCGGAAGATGGAGCGTCTTATCCTGTCAGGGTATTTCTTATGAAGGATATCGTTACCGTAGGAATAGACACAACAGGCGTTTCTCTTCACAAGAGGGGATACAGGCCAGAAGCGGGAAAGGCTCCGATCGCTGAGAATCTGGCGGCGGCGCTGATCATGCTGACTCCATGGAAAGCAGACAGGATTTTTGTAGATCCATTCTGCGGAAGCGGTACTTTCCCGATCGAAGCTGCAATGATGGCAGCTAATATTGCGCCAGGCATGAATCGCTCTTTTACAGCTGAAAACTGGACGAATCTGGCAGAGAAAAGATACTGGTATGATGCGGTAAATGAGGCGAATGACGGCATAAAGGAGGATATTGATCCGGATATACAGGGATATGATATTGATGGTGATGTGATCCGGCTTGCAAGAAAAAGTGCGGAGGCTGCCGGAGTGGGACATCTGATCCACTTCCAGCGCAGAGCTGTACAGGATTTGCGTCATCCCAAGAAATACGGCTTTATCGTGACTAATCCTCCATATGGAGAAAGGCTGGAGGAAAAGGAGAACCTTCCCCGGCTTTATCGGGAGTTTGGCGAGAGTTTCCGGAGACTGGACAGCTGGTCGGCATATATGATAACCAGCTATGAAGATGCGGAGCGGTATTTTGGAAGAAAGGCAGACCGAAACAGAAAGATATATAATGGGATGCTGAAGACATATTTTTATCAGTTTTCGGGGCCCAGGCCTCCCAGGCAGAAAAAGACAGAAGGAACAGGAAAATGAAAAGAAGAATAATATTTGCAACAGGTAATGAAAACAAGATGAAAGAAATCCGTATGATTCTTTCGGACCTGGGCATGGAGATCGTGTCCATGAAACAGGCGGGAGTTGATATAGATATTGTGGAAGACGGTATGAGTTTTGAGGAAAATGCCGAGATTAAGGCAAGAGCAGTGTCAAGGGTGCTGACGAATGATATTGTTCTGGCTGATGACTCGGGGCTTGAGATTGACTATCTCGACAAAGCGCCCGGAATCTATTCTGCCAGATTTGCAGGAGAAGACACATCCTATGATATCAAGAACAGGATCCTTCTTGACCGCCTCGAAGGAGTGCCGGACGAAGAGAGGACCGCGCGGTTCGTCTGTGCAGTGGCAGCTGTATTTCCGGATGGCACGACATCCGTTGTACGCGAGACGATAGAGGGAAAGATCGCTCATGAGATCACAGGGGAGAACGGCTTCGGATATGATCCGATTTTCTATGTACCTGAGTATGGATGCACCACTGCTGAAATGGATCCGGAACAGAAAAATCTTCTGAGCCACAGAGGAAAGGCCCTGCGTGCCATGAAGATCATTCTTGAGGAAAAGCTCAGAGAGGAAGAGTTATGAGAATACTGATCGTTAGTGACACCCATGGAAGACACCAGGCACTGGACCGTGCCCTGGAAGAAGTGGGTGCGATCGATATGTTTATACATCTGGGAGATGTTGAGGGTGGAGAAGACTACCTTAACGCTGTGATAGACTGTGAGAAACATATGGTGAGGGGAAATAATGATTTCTTCTCAGAACTTCCCCGTGAAGAAGAATTCTACATAGGAAAATATAAGGTGTTTATTACACATGGTCACGCGTACTATGTTTCACTGGATGTAGAGGATATACGGGAAGAAGGCAGAGCGAGAGGTGTTGACATTGTTATGTTCGGCCATACTCACAGACCTTATTTTGAAAATAAGAACGGAATTGTTGTATTGAATCCGGGCAGCCTCTCTTTCCCCAGACAGGAAGGCCGAAGGGGCAGCTATATGATCCTGGAAACAGACGGCAGAGAGAAGCTTGATTTTAAGCAGTATTATCTGGAATGAGCCGGTTAGAGGACTGTTTCCGGTGATGCCTGCAGACCGAAAACATCAGATAAAACAGAAAAAATAAAAAAAATTAAAAATATAGTTGACATTTGAAAATATATATAATATAATCATTCATGCGCTACGGGTTTGACAGGAAAACGTAGATGAATACCGGGGTGTGGCTCAGCTTGGCTAGAGCGCCTGGTTTGGGACCAGGAGGTCGCAGGTTCAAATCCTGTCACCCCGATATGTGCGGGTGTAGTTCAATGGTAGAACACCAGCCTTCCAAGCTGGATACGTGAGTTCGATTCTCATCACCCGCTTTTCTCACGGGATCGTGGGAAAGGTTGCAAAAATATATTTGCATAAGAGTCTGTAGCTCAGCTGGATAGAGCAACGGCCTTCTAAGCCGTAGGTCGTGGGTTCGAATCCCCCCAGGCTCGTTATGGTGGGTATGGTGCAGTTGGTTAGCGCGCCAGATTGTGGTTCTGGATATCGT
>DXCZ01000018.1 GCA_019115765.1 Candidatus Mediterraneibacter stercoripullorum
GGGAACGGAGACGGTTCTGCATCAGGAGGTGACCGTCCGTCCGGTGGCGGCGATGATATGTCTGCAGGTGTTTATAATGAGGATCCCGTTGTGTCCGGCGGAGATATAGGCGGAACCGGAGCGGAGGCAGATAACTCCGTGCCGAGGGTGATCGTGACAGGATTTGATACAGAACCGGCACAGGTAAAAGCGGGCAGTGATTTCAAACTGATCATCCATCTGAAGAATACATCGAAGAAGACGGCGGTTTCCAATATGCTTTTTGACCTTCAGGCTCCGGCTGCCGGAACAGACGAGGCTGCGGAAGCGCCGGCTTTCCTTCCGGTATCAGGTTCCAGTTCCATTTATCTGGATAAAATTCCTGCAAACGGTACAAAGGACATTTCTATCGAGCTTAACAGCCGGGCGGATCTGATACAGAAACCGTACAGCATTACCATGACCATGCAGTATGAGAACAGCGATGCGGTGCAGTTTGAAGGACAGTCAAGCCTGGCGATCCCGGTGCTGCAGGCTGCCAGATTTGAATTCAGCGAGATCCAGATCATGCCGAATGCTGTGATGGTAGGAGATGAGGCAAATATCACCTGCAATCTCTATAACCTGGGCAGAGTGAAGATGTATAATGTGAAGGCGAGTTTTGAAGGGGATGCCATTACAGGACAGGAACAGTTCCTTGGAAATATCGAGTCAGGAGGTACGGGAGTGATCGACAGCATTGTCACTGCTGCCGCTGAATCATATGATGAGTCAAACTGCAGATTGGTATTAAGTTATGAGGATGATTCCGGAAATGTGACAACAGTTGAACAGCCATTTACCATGATGGTATCTCCGGCGGAGGAGATCGTGGATACCGGTGAGTTTGAAATGACAGAGCCGGAAGACGAGGGGAGTCCGGCTGTAGGGATCATTGTGGCTGTGCTGGCGGGGATCGTACTCGTGATCATTGCTGTGGTCGTGATTCTGAAACAGAGAAAAAGGAGAATCCAGCTGGCGGAAGAGGAGGAATTGATGGATGAGGTGGAGCGATTTACTGAGGATGAGCGCCGGGAGCCTTAAGCGGCGGAAGCTGAGGGCGTTCCTGACCATACTCGGTGTTGTGATCGGAACTACCTCTATCGTAGTGATGATCTCTCTGGGGCTCGGGCTTCAGCAGTCCATGTATGAACAGGTGGAACGGGACGGGGGAACAAATACCCTGACGGTTACCGGTATGGATAATTATTTTTTGGATTCGGGCAGTGAGGAAGAAGTTCCTGACCAGTATATTACAGATGAGTCTGTAGAAATGTTCCGCACTCTGGAACATGTGAAGTCGGTTAATCCCAGACTTCAGACGTCCGGTATCGGAATAAAAGGAAAGTACATGGGATATCTTGATATCTGCGGACTTACGCCGGAAGATATGGAAACCCTCGGCCTGGAAATGAATCCGGGCGGGAGCCTGCCGGATCCGGACAGCGGAGAACTGGAGTTTGTATATGGGAATATGGCCCTTATGAATTTCTATGAAAAGGGTTCAGGAATGGGGTACTGGGATACCGGGGAAATGCCGGATATTGACCTGATGTCGGATCAGATCTTTCTGATCCTTGATGAGGACAGTTACTACCAGAGTCAGGATACATCTTCCATGGGGATGATGGGAGAAGGTGGAGATGGAAGCTCCGCAGCTCCCAGAAATCCGAAAAAGTATGTGGTAAGTGCAAGCGGCGTGATGGCGGGAGATGAGAATACATATAATGAATTTTCCTATTCTGCTCTCTGTGATCTGGATACGCTGAGGGAATATCTGCAGAAGGAGTTCCGGGGACGCCAGATTCCGGGCCAGCCTACTGCGGAAAGCGGGAAGCCCTACAGTCAGTTTGTCTATTCATCGGCGGTCATCCGTGCAGACGATATGGATCATGTAAGTGAGCTGGCTCAGACGATACGTAGTCTGGGATATAATGTGTATACCAATATGGAATACATTGAAGGAATGCAGCAGAGTCTGGCTATGGTTCAGGCAGTTCTGGGCGGTATCGGAGCGGTATCGCTCCTTGTTGCGGCCATCGGGATAGCCAACACGATGATGATGTCCATATACGAGAGGACAAGGGAAATCGGAGTGATGAAGGTGATCGGATGCAGCCTGAATAATATCCGTCAGCTTTTCCTGCTGGAAGCGGCATTTATCGGACTGATCGGTGGTGTTGTAGGAAACATTCTGAGCCTGATTCTGTCCGGCGTGATCAATATGTTGATCTCAGGCGGCAATGTTATTGGAGTGGAGGGCAATATTTCCTACATTCCCCTCTGGCTTGTGCTGGCATCCGTAGGGTTTGCTGTGCTGGTCGGAATGGCTGCCGGATATTTCCCGGCGCTGAGAGCAATGCGGTTGAGTCCGCTGGCCGCGATCAGAAATGAATAAAAAAGAGAAAGAACCCGGTCTTGACGGAGGGGGTGCCGTCAAAACCGGGTTTTTCAGCCTTCTTCGATGACTTGTATCTCCAGGTAGTCGAAATCAATGGAGTCTACAAAATTATCCTGATAAAAGCGCGCTTTTGCGTGACGTTTGAATTCAGCTATAGTAGCGTCCAGCCAGATCGGCTTGCTCAGATCGAATTCATAACAGATCTCGTCTAGTGCGTTAAATATCTTATGTGTGCGGGTGTCGTCTGTATTATCGCAGATGACGGTATCACGTATCATCCGGTTATTTTTGAATTCTTTTGCCCATAAACGAAACATAGGGATCATCCTTTCGATTTTCAGATACGCCTATCTTATCACAAATACCCGGGAAAGTCACTGCGGTTTTCCGAATGGCGCGGGCTGAACTGTTGCTGAAGAGTGCCGGTATGTTCTTCTCTTGACAGTGGAAAGTGAAATAAATTATACTGACCCTGCAGAGTGTTCTGCAATGATTACAGAAGGAGCTGATATGAATGATTAGAGAATGTACAAATGAAGATATGCAGATGATTTCAGAATATCTGAGCGGTGAAGTATACGGCCGGGCGATTCTCGCGGCGGTGAATGCCTATGGATTTGCAGAACGCTTCCAGACGGTTTATGTGGATGTGGAAGCGGGACAGTGCGAGGGAGTGTATCTCTGGCTTCATGGAAATCTGTTCCTGTACAGTAAGAAGAACAAGGTCGAGATTGATTTCCTTGAGCAGATGTTCGGGATCGAGGCTCCGGAGCTTGTTGCAGGCAGGAAGGATAATGTAAATATTGTCAGCTGGCTGCTGACAGATTACTTCAGAGAGGAAACCGGGAAGATGCCTGTTGTACGGGACCGGACAGGCGCGGTTGTAGAAGGTGTTGAGGCTGCCGGAGACGGCGGAGATATCTGGTGTGTCCTCTCCAGAGAAGAGCTGGAGGATGGAAGGAAAGTAAGATGAAAAGCATATTCGACAGGATGGTTTCAGGCGGACTTGGAGGAACTGCCCAGGGGATGTTTGTGACCCTGATCATCGGGACCGTGGCAGAGCAGCTTGGCGGAATGCTGAGCGGTATTTCCGGAGGTCCGGCCGGACAGATGGTCACCCTGATCGGGCGGGTGCTGACTTCACTGATGGGCGCCGGTATCGGCATTGCAATTGCACGGAAGCTGGCGGTGGAGAATCTTGTGACCGTGTCGGCAGGGATTGCAGGAATGGTCGGTGCGCAGGCCGAAGGAATCATCTCAGGCAGTCTGTTTGCAGACGGCGGAATCCTCATTGCCGGGGCGGGTGAACCTCTGGCTGCTTTCGCTGCAGCGTATGTTGCGGTGGAACTTGGAACACTGATTGCGGGAAAGACAAGGCTGGATCCGATTCTAGTGCCGATACTCTGCATCGGAGCCGGGAGCATCGTTGCCTTGTTCGCAGGCCCCTATATCAGTAGGTTTTCCTCCTGGCTGGGATGGCTGGTCAGCTGGTGTGCGGGACAGCATCCGTTCCTCATGGGGGTAACTGTGTCATTGCTTGCCTGTATACTTTCTACGCTGCCTTTCGGAGCGTTGATGATATTCTCTGCCGTGAGCCTCAATGGAGCTGCGGCAGGCGCGGCAGCTGTGGGATGCTGCTGCAGTATGGTGGGATTCGCGGCCGTGGGCTGCAGAGAGAACGGGATCAGCGGGCTGATCGTACAGGGACTGGGCACATCGATGCTCCAGACGCCGAACATCATACGGCGGCCGGTGATCTGGCTCCCGGAACTTCTCTCCGCGGCAATACTGGGTCCGCTGAGTACTCTTGCATTTGGCATGACCGGCAATGCCCTGGGAGCTGCCATGGGCACGGCTGGTCTGATCGGTCCCCTGACGACCTGGCAGATCATGACAGGATCAGAGCAGGATGTGATCGTACTTGTCAAGATCATGCTGATCCAGTTCATCCTCCCGGCTGTGCTGAGCCTTCTTATATCCGGGTTTATGATGAAAAGGCGCTGGATCCGCAGCGGAGACATGAAACTGCAGGGATAACAGATATTTTGTTAAAAGAACATAAAAAAAGAGGGAACTCTGTGACATCGGGCATAAAATATGGTATACTTTTCAAAGAACAAACAACCATTGGGGGATGTCCGTTATGAAAGGTGAACAACAGATTGAGGCTGCGGTGAGGAGTTATGAAGATGTCGACAGCTGGAAGACAGTCATGTTCCTGTATAAAGCGGCTCTCAAGGAAGTGGGGACTAAGCTGGAGATTCTCAATGATGAGTTTCAGCATGTCCACCAGTACAATCCCATCGAACATATCAAGACCAGGATCAAGGAGCCGGAGAGCATAGTGAAAAAGCTGAAACGCTACGGTTATGAGACCTCGCTGGAGAACATGGTCAGATATGTCAACGATATTGCGGGGGTACGCCTGATCTGCTCCTTCACATCAGACATTTACCGGCTGGCTGAGATGATTGGAAACCAGAGTGATCTGAAGGTGCTTTCCATCAAGGATTACATCAAGAAACCGAAAGACAGTGGTTATAAAAGTTATCATATGCTTGTATCTGTACCAATCTTTCTTTCGGACAGCGTTGTGGATACGAAAGTAGAGATTCAGATCCGTACGATCGCGATGGATTTCTGGGCGAGTCTGGAGCATAAGATTTATTATAAATTTGAAGGGAACGCACCGGAGTACATAAGCAGAGAACTGCGTGAATGTGCGAATATGGTTTCTGAGCTGGATGATAAGATGCTGTCGCTTAATGAAGCAATCCAGGAATGTATTATCCAGGATGCCAGCAAAGAATATATGGATGATGTGATAGACAATGTGATCGGCGTCAAAGGCGAACAGAAGATCATTCATTTTAAAGAGCAGAAATCCGAGCAGAGAAAAAACTGAATAAAGCTGAAAAAGTGAATCTGAAGGCAGAAAACCCGGCAGGTTCACTTTTTTGTGCATTTTTCGAAAAAAATAAAGAATATTACTTAAAAATATATTGACAAATAACAAAAAATAATTAATTATAATTAAATAGAGAGATTAAAATAAATTAATTTGGTGAGGAAAATCGGATGAATATTATTTATGACAGTAATAACGGCGTATTTCTGCTGAACACGGAGAATACTACATACGGGATCGCCATTGTTGATGGTTGTTATCTGGGGCATCTATATTATGGCGCAAGACTGGAAAGCACGGACATCAGATATCTGCTCAGAGAAGACGAAGGACCTCGTGTTCCTTCTGTTAACAGGCGGGAGAAGGGATCCTTTCTTGACTGTACGCCTCTGGAGTATCCTGAGACGGGCATGGGCGACTACAGGGAAAGCGCTCTTTGTATCCGGAGTCTGAGCGGGCACCGGGCCAGCGAGCTCTGCTATGAAGGATATGAGATCTGCGAGGGGAAACCTGCTCTGGAAGGTCTTCCGGCGACTTGGGGGAATTCTGCGGAATGCCGCACACTTAAGCTGTTCTGCCGTGACAGCCTGCTTGGGATGAAGGTGACTCTGCTGTATTCTGTATTTGCGGATGTGGATGCCATTACACGTGCGGTGCTGGTTGAGAATGAAGGAAGCGAGCCGTTCTATATTGAAAAGGTACTTTCTGCAAGTATTGATATGGATGACAGGAATTTTGAAGTCATGGGCCTCTTCGGTTCCTGGGCAAGAGAGCGGCATATTCAGAGAATGCCGCTGGGATACGGGAGGCAGAATATTTCTTCCTTCCGGGGGGAGTCCAGTCACCAGGAGCATCCATTTATGGCTCTTGTCACTCCTGATACGACCCAGGATAGCGGGGAAGTTTATGCTATGAATTTCGTTTATTCCGGGAATTTTATCGCACAGGCGGAGAGAAACCAGTTTGACTCCGTCAGAATGAGTATGGGAATCCATCCGGAGGGATTTACCTGGAAGCTGGAGCCGGGAGAGTGTTTTACAGCGCCGGAAGTCGTTATGGTTTATTCTGATGAAGGGCTGGGGAAGATGACCCGTTCATTCCATGATCTGTACCGGAAGCATCTGATCAGGAGCCCGTATCTGCATCAGAAGCGGCCGATTCTGATCAATAACTGGGAGGCTACGTATTTCGATTTCGATGAGAAGAAGCTTCTGGATATAGCGGAGGAAGCATCCAGGCTGGGAATCGAGATGCTGGTCATGGATGATGGCTGGTTCGGGAACCGGAGCAGCGATGACAGTTCGCTGGGAGACTGGGTTGTCAATGAAGAGAAGATAAAGGGCGGTCTGAGCCTGCTTGTTGAAAATGTGAAGAAGATGGGACTCAAGTTCGGGATCTGGATCGAGCCGGAGATGATCTCGCCGGAGTCGGAACTGTACAGGGAACATCCGGACTGGGCGATCCAGATTCCTGGAAGAGAGACGACTCAGAGCAGAGCTCAGTATGTTCTTGATTTCTCCAGGGAGGAAGTGACGGACTGCATTTACGAGAAGATCGCAGCTGTGCTCAGGAGTGCGGATATTTCCTATGTGAAATGGGATATGAACCGCCAGCTTGCCACTATGGGGAGTTCTGCGCTGCCGGCGGACCGCCAGGGGGAATTGTATCACAGATATATGCTGGGAGTGTACAGGATGCAGGAGAGGCTGATCACGGATTTCCCGGATATCCTTCTTGAGAACTGTTCTGGCGGCGGAGCCCGGTTTGATGCGGGTATGCTTTACTATAGTCCTCAGATCTGGTGCTCTGACGATACGGATGCCGTCGAGAGGCTGGCGATCCAGGAGGGAACGGCTATGCTTTATCCGGTATCCACGATGGGAGCTCATGTGAGTGTGTGTCCCAACCATACGGTAGGCAGGATGACTCCATTTGAGACGAGAGGAGATGTGGCGCTGCTTGGTACATTTGGGTATGAACTGGATATTACGAAACTGTCCGATGGAGAAAAGGAACTTGTGAAGAAGCAGGTGGAGCATTACCACAGGTACAATGATCTTATCCGTGAGGGAGATTACTACAGAATTGCTTCGGTGTCGGAGAACGGATATTATGACAGCTGGATGATCCTCTCCGGTGATAAGAAGAAAGCATTGCTGTTTTATGTACAGGTGCGTGCGATGGCAAACGGAAAGAGCAGATTTATCAGGCTGAAGGGGCTTGAGCCGGAACGGGATTACTGTGTGGATGGAAAAGTATACTCCGGACAGGTCCTGATGAAAGCTGGTCTGAGGATTCCGGCGGAGTTCGGAGACTTTAAGAGCCGGATCCTGGAGGTGGAAGCAGTCTAACAGAGAGGGAACGGTAGATTATAGCAAAGATAAGTGAGGGCGGAAGATGGGTCAGAAAAAGGATGTTAAACTGGAAGATATTGCAGATGAACTGGGCGTCAGTATTGTTACGGTGTCCAATGCCCTGAAGGGGAAGAAGGGGGTCAGTGAATCCACGAGAAACCGGATCCTGAGTGTGGCGGAAAAACTTGGGTATCATATGGATTCCAGGGCGAAGAGTCCGGGGCACTCCTATGTCATCGGGGTGGTTGTTGCGGAGAGATATGTAAAAGAGTTCCCGTCTTTCTATCTGGAGATCTACAAATTTATCGCTCAGGATGTGGCGAAGCGGGGACATTTGACAGTTCTTGAGGTTGTGACACCGGAAAAAGAGATACAGAGGGAGACGATCTCTCTGGAAAACGGTCTCGCCGGGGTGATCATGATCGGTGAGTTCGGACCGGGATATTTTGAAGCGGCGAGAGATTATTATTCTGCGATTCCGCTGGTATATGTGGATTATTATGATATATACGAGGATATGGATTATGTTGTCACCGATGGCTTCGGAGGCATGGAGCAGATGACGAGAATGCTGATAAAAGCAGGATACCGGGATCTGACTTTCGTCGGAAATGTAAATGCTACAAAGAATATAACCGACCGTTATCTGGGCTTCTGCAAAGCTCTGGAAAAGGCGGGCATTGAGGAGCAGAATCCTGTTATACCGGACCGGGATTTTTCGGAAGGAGATTACAGGCTGGATGTGGAACTGCCGGATAAGCTTCCGGAGGGATTTGTATGCAATTGCGACCGGACGGCGCTTCTTCTTATGGAGAAACTCAGAAAAAGAGGAGTCAGGATCCCGGAGGATGTATCCGTTGTAAGCTTTGATGGATACCCGGATGTGAAGCATGAGGGTATCAGCCTGAGCACGTACAGAAATGATGGGAAAGCTCTGGCGCATATCAGTGTAAATACTATGCTTAGAAGGATTGAGGGCAGGAAACCGGCCGGAGTGCGGATCGTTGAAGGCACTGTTGAACCGGGTGATACAGTTGGGAACAGGAGGAAAGTGTGATATGCCGGAAGTGAAGCTGAAAGATATTGCTGATGAAATAGGAGTCAGTACAGTGACGGTTTCCAATGCGCTTTCCGGAAAGAAAGGCGTAAGTGACAGGATGCGCAGCAGGATCGAAGCTGTTGCCAGGAAGATGGGCTATAATGTAGACCGGTATACCAGGAAAGAGGAAGGGGGATTCCGGGTGGGAGTGCTTGTGGCGGATATTTACATTGAAGTGGGCAACTCTTTCTACTGGGCGCTGTATCAGCAGCTTGCCTTCGCTGCGTCAAAGTCTCAGAGCGTCACTATGCTGGAGGTGCTGGATTCAGAACTGCAGAAATCAAAAGAATTACCTAAAATGCTGCAGGAGAATGCTGTTGACGGTATGATTATCATTGGATGGCTTTTCCGTCCCTATATTGAGAATCTGGTCAAGCATGCGGGAGTCCCTATCGTACTTCTGGATTTCGCTGTGAAAGGGCTGAAATGCGACGCTGTGCTGTCCAGTAATTATACTGGAATGTACAAAATGGTCCGCTACCTTCTGTCTAATGGCCACCGGGATATTGCCTACGTGGGATCACGGTTTGCGAACGAGAATATCATGGACCGCTACTACGGATACAGGAAAGCTCTTATGGAGAATAATATCCGGTTCAGAAAGGAATGGGTCCTGGAGGACCGTGATCTGATCACGGGAGAGGTGCGGATCTCACTTCCGGAAAATATGCCTACAGCATTTGCCTGCAACAGTGACCTGACGGCCAGCGCGCTTTATGATCTTCTGCGGCAGCGGGGATATCGGATTCCTGAAGATATTTCCATTGTAGGATATGATAACTACCTGATACACAGTTTCGCATCCAGTTTGACAACGTATAATGTAGACATGAAACGTATGGCGTCTATCGCGCTGAAGCTTCTGCTTGGCAAGATCAGGGGTGTGGAGAAAAATTATGGGATCCGGTATATTGACAGTACGATCATTGAGAGAAGCAGTGTGAAGGAGCTGAGATGACTGTTCGGACAATAGCATTTCCTGATTACATCCGGGAGCGGAATTGTTCATTTATTTTCGAAGGTCCGCAAACAGAGCTGATCTCGAAAACCTTTCTGCGGGAGTGTCGGATATGGGCGGGTGACTTCGCAGGGACCTTTGTAGTTTTACTTATTTCCCGAAGCGGAACTCGAACGTATCCGACACTCCCGCAGAATACGTTTATGTTACCTCTGTTTTCGGAAGATTAAATATCGAAGTCAGTGCCCTCATCAGCCATATAATGCCGGAACACTCTTTCGGTGATCAGTACGGAAATTACCGCAGTGATCGAGAATCCAAGCACCACCCAGTATGCGAAGGTGTAATAGAACACTGCCGGGAAATATAAGGTTACACATATCGGTATGGATATGATAAATATAAGGGCCAGAGTATATGGCAGATGTGCAAGTGCTGTAAGCAGGCTGTTTTTCAGCAGGTTCAATGGTGTATTTATAAATGTTGCCTGGAGCGGGAATACGTACGCCAGTACAAATGCGAGGATGATAAAAAGGATGAAATACAGGCATAACGGAATCAGACTGGTAAGATGCCCCGCTATATATATTGTAAAGAAAAGCATTGCTGCAAGGAACGGGAGCAGGATCAGCCAGAGGATCAGCCCGTTTCTGGCGTTGGATTTCCACAGGGAAAAATAATCCTTTATTACATAGGACTCTTTGCCCCGGATTCTTTTCTGGACAGAGGCATACAGGGCGCTGAAGGATATGCCGAGCGTCACGATCGGGATGGATGTGACAATAAAAAGAATATTCAGCAGGATCAGATCACCCACGAGGGACATAAAAGAAAAAAATTTGTTGTCAGGCTTCATTTTAACCTCTCCTTTAACTAAATATTAATCTTAAATATAGAATAACATATTTAAAATAAAAATCAATTTAATTTTTAACAAATAGATTAAACTAGATTAAATTAAAAACTATTTAAGCTATTAAAAAAGTGATTAGTTATAGAAAAATTGGAAAAAGACAAAAAAACATAGAAAAATTGAACAAAATTCAACGATAATTATTAGAGAAATGATAGAAAATGAATTAAATCAAAGAAAAAACTTGAAATTAAAACAAGCTAATGATAAGATTAAACCAAGTTAAAAATCACTTTAAAGGAGGAACCAAAATGAAAAAGAAAAAAGTATTCGCATTGGCACTGGCGGCAGCAATGACCCTTTCACTGGCAGCCTGCGGCAATAATGGCGGGGGCAGCGGCGAAGGCAGCAGTGAAGCAACTGATGTGACTCTGGACCAGATCACTCTTGGAGAGGACTACACAGATATTGAGGCAGAGCTTCATTTCCTGACTCACAAGACAGATGTCGTGGATACAAAGTTCCAGGATTACATCAATGAGTTCAACGAGATGTATCCGAACATTACGATTGAGTACGAAGGTATCACGGATTATGCCAATGATGTAACAACCCGTCTTTCTACAGGAGACTGGGGAGACATCTGTATGATCCCGACTACAGTTGCGAAGGATGACCTGGGAGATTACTTCCTGGCGCTGGGCGATACGGATACGCTTGGTGAGACTTACACCATGCTGGACAACTTCTCCTACGATGGAAAATCCTACGGACTTCCTTCCATGGCGAACATTCAGGGCGTTGTATACAACAAGGCAGTATTTGAGGAGGCAGGAATTACAGAGCTTCCCACAACACCGGATGAATTCCTTGATGCCCTTCAGAAGATCAAGGACAACACAGACGCCATCCCGCTTTATACCAACTTCGCAGCAGGCTGGACAATGAGCGCATGGGATGCTTACATCGACGGATGCGCTACAGGTGATACAAACTTTGCCAATGAAGGTCTGACAAAAGGTGAGAATCCCTTCTCTGACAGAGGAGACGGCACAGGCCCCTATGCAGTATACAACACACTGTATGAAGCTGTTGCACGCGGCCTGACAGAGGACGACCCGACAACGACTGACTGGGAAGGCAGCAAAGGTATGCTGAATAATGGTGAGATCGGTGTTATGGTACTTGGATCCTGGGCTCTTCCGCAGATGCAGCAGGCAGGCGACAATGCAGACGATATCGCTTACATGCCGTTCCCGATCAGCGTGGATGGTATCCAGTATGCAACGGAAGGACCGGATTATTTCTATGGTATCAATGTAAACAGCTCTGCAGATCAGCAGATCGCAGCAATGTGCTACATAAAATATCTTGTTGAGCAGTCCGGATTTGCAGCATCCGAGGGTGGTGTTGACTGTCTCGTAGATGCTGAGTTCCCGGAGGCTCTGGCATCCTTCCAGTCTGATACGGTTAAGATCATCATGAACGATCCGGCTCCGGAAGGAGAAGAGACACTGCAGTCTGATATTAACAACGAGTCTGAGCTTGGCATCAACGTATCCGGTGAGCTTGCTACTCAGGTAGTTGAGAATGCTACGACAGGCGCAAAGACCATGGACGAACTGGCTGACGAGTGGAATGCAGCATGGACAGCAGCTCAGGAAGAGAACGGTATTACACATTAATCTGAGATAACTGTAAGAGAAGAACAAGTGCCGCAGCGGCCGAAATGAGGTGCTGCGGCATCTCTTCCCGCAGCAGGAAAGGAGAAAGATATGAGGGAAAAGAGATCTTTTCGCGAATGGCTTGCGACAGGTAAAGTAAACCGCAGACTGGTCATGGTAACATTTATGTTCATACCTCTGCTTCTGCTGGTTGTATTTACCTACCTTCCTTTTGGAAAGATGATCCAGTTCAGTTTTTATGATATGGCTTATCTTGGTGACCGTGAATTCGTAGGCCTGGACAATTATATTGAAGTGTTTACAAGAGACGATTGTTTCCAGGCTTTGAAACTCAGCGTATATTATATGGTCGGAGCATTTATCCAGCTGGCGCTTGCGCTGTTCTTCGCATCTATCCTCAGTACAAAGATGAAGGGAGCGGGGATCTTCAAAGGACTCCTGTTCTTCCCCTATCTGGTATGTGGTATTGCAGTCGGATTCATTTTCAAGTTCTTCTACACAAGAGGCTTTGTATTCGATACAGTGCTGCAGTGGATCGGATTTGAACTTGATAACCTTCCGTACTGGCTGAGAGATACAAGTATCAACAATGTTTCTCTGGCTGCGACTTCGATCTGGAGATATATGGGACAGAACATGGTGCTGTTTATCGGAGCGATCATGTCTGTGGACGCCTCTATGTATGAGGCTGCGGATATTGACGGAGCCAGCGGTCTCCAGAAATTCCTTTATGTGACATTCCCGAGCATCAAGACCATCATCGTTCTGAACCTAATCCTTTCCATCACAGGTTCACTGAGTGTATTCGAGCCGCCATATGTTACAACCGGAGGTGATTTCGGAACAGGTACTTACTTCGTTATTATGAACGAATTGGCACATGAGAGTCAGAAAGTAGGACTTGCGTCCGCAATGGCGATCGTACTTCTTGTGATCATCCTGATCGCAACAGCGCTTCAGAAGCTGTTCTTCTGGTATTTCTTCGGTGAAGGTGAGCAAGAAGCTTACCGTGTGATCCGGAAACGAAAGAAACTGGCTGAAAAAGAAGCGGCGCTCGCGGCACAGAAGGGAGGAACCGTGTAATGTCAACTGCTAAATTGAAAAAGATAATCATAACGATTTTAAAATATCTTGCACTTCTGCTGGCGTCCTTCATCGCGGTGCTTCCTCTGGTAAGCTGTGTTATCACCGCTTTCAAGACACCGGAAGAATACGCGGCTACCAGTGTTATGGAACTCCCCAGCAGCTGGCTGTATTTTGAAAACTTTATCCAGGCGTGGGATCAGGCAAACATGGGTCTGGCGTTCCGGAACTCTTTTATCATCCTTGTGTGCGTACTTATCGGTGCTGTGCTGATCGGATCAATGCTGGCTTATGTACTGAGCAGATTTAAATTTTTCGGAAACGGACTGATCAGGAACCTGTTCCTGTTCGCATCCCTTCTTCCCGGTATTGCAATGCAGGTATCTGTATATCAGATCATGTATACACTGGGCTGGATCAACAGTCTGCCTGGCTACATTGTTCTGATGTGTGGAACAGATGTTATTTCTATCTACATTTTCATTCAGTTTTTCGAGAATATCTCGACATCTCTGGATGAAGCTGCGATCATGGACGGATGTACATACTTCGGAGTATTCTTCCGGATCCTGCTTCCGCTTCTGAAACCTGCGATCATTACAGTCATGATCCTGAAAGGCGTGGGCGTGTATAACGAATACTACATGGCGAACCTGTATCTGCAGGACAAGAACTCTCTTGTAACAGTGGCTACATCGCTGTTCAAGTTTACAGGCCCTCTGGGCAACCAGTACAACTATATCTGCGCGGGTGTTATCATTACCATGATCCCGGCGCTGATCATCTTCATTCTCTGCCAGAAACAGATCTACGGCGGTCTGGCTCAGGGTGCGGTAAAAGGCTGATAAAGCCGGATACCGATACAGGCAGAATTATAATCAAGACAGTCAAACGACAGATTATGGAGGCAACATATTATGAGTAATGTAAAGATCATAGGGCCCAATGTGCCCAATATGCCGTGGCAGGACCGCCCGGCTCAGGCGTCAGGAGATCTTCCGGTATGGAGATACAGTGAGAACCCGATCATCGGCCGCAATCCGGCAAAGGGAGTGGCGAGGATATTCAACAGTGCAGTCATGCCTTATGAGGACGGATTCATCGGCGTGTTCCGCGGCGAGCAGACCAACGGCATCCCCTATATCTATCTTGGAAGAAGCAGTGATGCCATCCACTGGGAATTTGATGAGGAGAAAATTCCTTTTAAAGATGAAAACGGCAATGATTTTATGCCGAGATACGCATATGATCCGAGACTTGTAAAAGTAGAGGATACCTACTATATCATGTGGTGCCAGGATTTCTACGGGGCTTCCATCGGAATTGCAAAGACTCAGGATTTCAAGACATTTACAAGAATCGAAAATCCCTTTATCCCGTTCAACCGCAATGCGGTCCTGTTCCCGAGAAAAGTGAACGGAAACTACATGCTTCTCTCAAGACCAAGTGACAGCGGACATACACCTTTCGGAGATATTTTCCTCTCTGAGAGCCCGGACATGGTCTACTGGGGAAAACACCGTCATGTGATGGGCAACAGCAGCAACTGGTGGGAGAATGTGAAGATTGGCGGCGGCGCTGCTCCGATCGAGACGTCAGAGGGGTGGCTTTTGTTCTATCACGGAGTTACCGGCACATGCAACGGCTACGTATACAGTATCGGCGGAGCAATCCTGGATATTGATAATCCGTCAGTGGTGAAATACCGCTGCAGCACCTTCCTGCTCACACCGGAAGAGTGGTATGAGGAGAGAGGATTCGTGCCGAACGTAGCCTTCCCCTGTGCGACAATCCATGATGCAGAGACCGGAAGGATCGCAGTCTACTATGGATGTGCGGACACTTATGTAGGTCTGGCCTTCACAACAGTAGACGAAGTCGTAGGTTATATCAAAGACCACAGCGTGGTATCTGAGACAGATACAGAAATCGGGATCCGCTGATCATGCGGACCCCGGAAGCAGAAAGTGAGGCTTGAGAAATGTTCGTACAGGAAGTAAAAGACCATCTGGAACATAAGATCATTCCCTTCTGGGAAAATCTTAAAGACGAGGAATACGGCGGCTATTACGGATATCTGGGATATGATCTTGAGCTGGATAAGAAAGCAGTCAAGGGATGCATCCTGAACAGCCGGATCCTCTGGTTCTTCTCCAATACTTATATGCTCCTCAGAGACGAGACGCTGCTGGAGCATGCCCGTCACGCGTATCTCTTTCTCAGAGATCACTGCATCGACAGAGAATACGGAGGTATCTACTGGTCTCTGGCTTATAACGGAGAACCGGAGGATACTACGAAGCATACTTACAATCAGGCATTTGCGATTTACGCACTGTCGTCCTACTATGACGCCTCGGGGGATGAAGAAGCCCTCGCGCTGGCACGGGAACTCCGGGGAATCATTGAGACGAAATGCAAGGATGAATACGGATATCTGGAGGCGTTCAACCGCCGTTTTGAACCGGAAGATAATGACAAGCTGTCTGAAAACGGGGTCATGGCAGAGAAGACAATGAATACGCTTCTTCACGTTTTTGAGGCTTATACGGAGCTGTATCGTGTGACAAAAGATCATGAGGTGGGAGATAATCTCCGGTTTATGCTGGATCTCATTGCGGATAAGGTTTACAATCCGAAGGAGGGAAGGCAGGAAGTATTCTTTGACCGGACATGGAACTCTTTGATCGACCTTTATTCTTACGGGCATGATATTGAGACCGCATGGCTGGTAGACCGGGGACTTGAGGTTCTGGGAGATGCAGCCTATACAGAGAAACTGTCACCTATTACAAAGACCATTACGGCAAATATCTACCACAGAGCATATATTGATCATTCCCTTGTAAATGAGGCGGAGAATAAGGTGGTGGATACGACCCGGATCTGGTGGGTGCAGGCTGAGGCTGTAGTGGGATTCCTGAACGGATACCAGAAGTCCCCGGAGCATAAAGAGTACCTTGAGGCGGCTGTGGATATCTGGAACTATATCCGCACGTATCTTGTGGACAGCAGAGAGGGATCCGAGTGGTACTGGGCTCTTGACAAAGACAGAAAACCTCTCGAGAAGCCTATTGTAGAGCCGTGGAAATGTCCGTATCATAACGGCAGGATGTGTATCGAAGTGATCAGGAGGATGCAGGACAATGCATAAACAGTATTATATTGAGCAGGCAAAGGTAGAGAAGCTGATTGCCAGGAAAAATCAGAAAACAGACTTTTACAACGGAATATTTGACCGTTATGAATATCCGGTGCTGACAAGAGAGTTTGCCCCTGTCCACTGGAGATACGATCTCAACGAAGAGACCAATCCTTATTTTATGGAACGGCTGGGCATCAATGCGGTCATGAACTCAGGCGCCATCGAGCTGAATGGAAAGTATTACCTGGTTGTCCGGGTGGAGGGAAATGACCGGAAGTCCTTCTTTGCGGTGGCAGAGAGCGACACCGGCATCGACGGATTCCATTTCTGGGATTATCCGGTGGTGCTGCCGGATACATGCCCGGAGGAGACCAATGTATATGACATGCGTCTGACAAAGCATGAGGATGGGTGGATCTACGGAGTGTTCTGTTCAGAGAGCAAAGACAAGAACGATCCGGATCTGTCCGCAGCAGTGGCGGCAGCGGGGATCGTCCGTACAAAGGATCTGAAGACATGGGAGAGGCTGGACAACCTTACTACGCTGAATTCTCCTCAGCAGAGAAATGTAGTCCTTCATCCGGAATTTGTAGATGGAAAGTATGCATTTTATACAAGACCTATGGACGGCTTCATCGAGACCGGAAGCGGCGGCGGGATCGGATTCGGTCTGTGCGACGATATCGAACATGCGGTGATCGATGAGGAGAAGATCATCAGCAGAAGAGTATATCATACGCTGACCGAGTCTAAGAACGGGGCCGGAGCTGTGCCGATCCGGGGAAAGAAATGCTGGATCAATATCGCCCATGGTGTGCGGAATACGGCGGCAGGACTGAGATATGTACTCTATGTATTTGGTACTGATCTTAAAGATCCTTCTAAAGTGATCGCGCAGCCATCTGGTGTATTCCTTGTACCACTCGGGGCAGAACGTGTAGGAGATGTTTCCAACGTAGTATTTACAAATGGAGCTATTGCCAAAGAAAACGGAGACGTTTATATCTATTATGCATCCTGCGATACACGGATGCATGTGGCAACCACTACCATTGACAAACTGGAGGATTATCTGTTCAATACACCTGAGGATCCGCTGAGATCACCGGACTGCGTGAAGCAGAGATGTGAGCTGATCAGAAAGAATCTGGAGATCCTGGAAAAGGAAGCTCGGTAAATATGTAAATATAATGCGGGCGGTCACGTTATGGCCGCCCGGAGAAAAAATCAGGGGAGTGATCGAATGATTTTCAGAAATTACCTTGACGACATAAAAGAAAAGACACAGGAAATGAGTATAAAAGAGAAGGTAGCCTATGTGATCACCTATTACTGGTATCACATTCTGATCATTGTTTCAATCATTGCCCTGATTTTTTTTACTGTACGTTTCTATCTCTTCGGAAATGTCAGACCTGAGTTTACATGTGTGATCGCAGATCATGCGATGAATGAGGAGACGGCAGAACAGATTGCCGGAGATTTTGCAGATATGGCAGGGCTGGATCCGGAACTTGTGGAAATAGATCCGGACTACTTCTTTTCCTACGGAGATGTGGAGATGGAGGGGGTAAACGAAAGCTCCTATGAGAAGTTCTTTCTAAGGTGGAGAAACCAGGAGCTGGATGCAGTGATCATTCCGGAAAGCCTGTACAGATTCTGTGAAGAGATGGGCGGGAGCTGCCGCAGTCTGGAGAACATGGATACGACCGGACTGGAAACATATACTGATAACGGAGTATGTACGGCAGTAGTACTCGGTGAGGCGGACCTGATTGAAGAGGTTACTGGAAAAGAGGAGGAAAAACTGCTGCTGGCGTTCCCGGATAACGGCAGGCATGAAGAACTGTGTGAAGTATTTCTGCGCTGTATAGCGGATATGCAGATTAAGTGAATATCATATAAAAAAAGATGAAACCGGAGGTTAAATATAATGAAAATATATCCTGACTGTGATAAACTTCAATATACCGGGAGGATCGACTGGACCGATCCCCGGGAACCTGTATTTGTCTTTCCGTGTACATCGGTGAAGATCCGGTTTACAGGAAAGCAGCTGAAGATGCGTGTGAGGAACCGGAAAGCATACTGGGAAAATTATCTGGGATGTGTGATAGACGGCGAACAGTCATCAATCAGACTGCCGGAAGACGGTGAAGCGGTTCTGGAGCTGCCGGTGAAGGCAGCAGGAGAATTGAAAGACAGCGTTCATGAAGCCCTTATCTTCAAGAGGCAGGATTCCTGTCATGAGCTGACCGTTCTTGGTTTTGAACTGGAAGAGGGTGCGCAGATCCTGGATCCGCCGGAAAGACCCGCCCGGAGGATCGAGGTGTATGGAGATTCTGTCTCCGCAGGAGAGGTGTCCGAGGCAGTGGAGTATACCGGAAGAACTGATCCGGAGCACAACGGAGAGTACTCTAACAGCTGGTATTCCTACTCCTGGATCACTGCCAGGAAACTGAATGCAGAGATTCATGATGTTGCCCAGGGAGGCATTGCCCTTCTGGATAATACCGGATGGTTTCACGCACCGGACTATATCGGTATGGAGAGCGCCTGGGATAAGATCCATTACAATCCGGACCTGGGACCTTCTACAGAGTGGAACTTTGACAATTATAAGCCGCAGGTTGTGATCGTGGCTATCGGCCAGAATGACAATCACCCAGACGACTACATGAACGATGAGTATGACAGTGCCAGAGGAATCCGGTGGCGCAGCGGCTACAGGGCATTTCTGGAAAAGCTCAGAGGAAAGTATCCGGATGCACACATAATCTGCATTACAACACTTCTGGAACATGATCCGGCCTGGGACAGAGCCATTGATCAGGTATGCCGGGAGATGGAGGATGATAAGATCACGCACTATATGTTCCGCAGAAACGGAAAAGGAACGCCGGGACATCTGAGGATACCAGAGGCGGAAGAGATGGCGGTGGAACTGTCAGCCTATATTGAAAGCCTGAGTGTGGACTGGGAATAAAAGGGGGGACGATCATGTACAGGACAGATCTTGCAAGACTGAAACAATGTATGAGAAAGGCGCAGGCCGGGGAAGAACTGACGCTGGGGTTTTTCGGTGGTTCGATCACTCAGGACAGCCTGGCGACAAAGCATGAGAACTGTTATGCTTACAGGGTTTTTTCCTGGTGGAAGGAAAATTTTCCTGAGGCACAGCTGAGCTATGTAAACGGAGGAATCGGAGGGACTACTTCTCATTACGGGGTGTCCCGCGCAGTGACGGATATGTTGATGTATCAGCCGGAT
Source organism: Candidatus Mediterraneibacter stercoripullorum (assembly GCA_019115765.1). Taxonomy (GTDB): domain Bacteria; phylum Bacillota; class Clostridia; order Lachnospirales; family Lachnospiraceae; genus Mediterraneibacter; species Mediterraneibacter stercoripullorum. Next base: position 19,775 of record DXCZ01000018.1, read on the forward strand.
TTTATCGTAATAGATTTCAGCGTGAATGATGAGCCGGATGAATTCTTCCAGGAGACTTATGAGGGGCTTGTCAGGAAAATGCTGACATGGCCGTCTCAGCCAGCCCTTCTTCTGCTGAACAATGTCTATTATGACACCGGGAAAAATGCTCAGGAGTACCATAATAAGGTAGGCGAATGGTATCAGATCCCTTATGTCAGCATCAGAGATACCGTATATAAGAGGATGAAGGCGGGAGAGTTCTCCAGAGAAGAGATCACTCCTGACGGACTTCATCCCAATGATCTGGGACATGGTCTTGTAGCGGCAGAGATCACATCCTTCCTGGAACAGGTAAAGGAACATATGTGGGAAGATGAGCCGGGGACAGGGATCGGCACTCCGTACGGTGCTGATGCAGGAAGTGTCCTGCCGCCTGCCATGACGGAGAATGCTTACGAGAATGCCGTAAGGCTGACGATCCGGGAAGTATCGCCGGAACTGGGTGGATTCCGCACTGACGCCAGGGAGAAGAACGGGCATCTGGATCATTTCAAAAACGGATGGATCGGGAAGAAACCGGGCGACAGCATCCGCTTTACTGTAGAGGCATCCTGCATTGCCATTCAGTACCGGAAGACGATCAGCCGGCCTGCATGCAGGGCTGAGTTGATCCTTGACGGAGATGAGGCGCATCCGGTTCTCCTGGACGGGAATTTCGATGAGGACTGGGGTGACTGCCTGTATCTGGAACCTGTGCTCCATCACGGGGAAGATAAGATACATGTTCTGGATATCCGTATCCTGGATCCCGAAGAGCAGGCGGGAGATAAGGACGATCCGAATGCTTCACTGACACCGTTTTACCTGATGTCAGTGATCACAGCCAGGTGAAAAGGTTCCGGCAGAGGTTTGGCACAGGCTGGTTCCGTAACTAAAGTAGGAAAAGGAGAAAGATTTATGGAAGCAAGAAAAAGATATGAAGAGTGGTTGGAAAATCCGTGTTTCGATGAGAAAACGAAAGAGGAGCTGCGGGGGATCGCAGAGGATGAAAAGGAAATCGAGGAGCGCTTTTATCGGGATCTGGAGTTCGGCACAGGAGGATTAAGAGGAATTATCGGTGCGGGAACGAACCGGATGAACATCTATACAGTAAGAAAAGCGACTCAGGGACTGGCTAATTTTATCCGGAAAGAGAACGCTCAGGAGAAGGGTGTTGCCATTGCATTTGACTCCAGAAATATGTCGCCTGAATTCGCACAGGAGGCAGCCCTCTGCCTTGCCGCAAACGGGATCAAAGCATACATCTTCCCGTCTCTGCGCCCCACACCCATGCTGTCCTTTGCTCTGAGAGAGCTGGGATGTACGGCAGGGATCGTAGTGACGGCGAGCCACAATCCGCCGGAATATAACGGATATAAAGTGTACTGGGAGGATGGCGCTCAGATCACATATCCAAAAGATGAGCAGATCATCGGAGAAGTAAATGCAGTGACAGACTATGCTTCCGTAAAGACGATGAGCAGAGAAGAAGCTGAAAAAGCAGGTCTGTATCAGGTGATCGGATCAGAGATTGATGATAAATATATCGCGGCACTGAAATCTCTTGTTATCCACCCGGAGATCATACGGCAGGAGGCACAGAAGTTAAAGATCGTCTACACTCCGCTCCACGGAACAGGAAATATACCGGTGCGCCGTATTCTGAAAGAGCTGGGATTTGAAAATGTCTATGTAGTAAAAGAGCAGGAGCTTCCGGACGGAAACTTCCCCACTGTGTCCTATCCCAACCCAGAGGATAAGAATGCATTTAAGCTCGCCCTGGAGCTGGCTGAGCAAGTAGACGCTGATATCGTGCTTGCCACAGATCCTGACGCGGACCGTCTTGGCGTATATGCGAAGGATACGGCAACGGGAAAATATATGAGCTTTACCGGGAATATGTCCGGAATGATCATTCTTGACTATATCCTCTCACAGAGAAAAGCCATGGGAACTCTGCCGGAAAACGGTGCCGTAGTCACAACTATCGTGTCCGGCAAGATGTCCAGGGGACTGGCGAAGGAATATGATATGGATCTGATCGAGACGCTCACCGGATTCAAATACATCGGCGAGCAGATCAAGTTCTTTGAGCAGAACCATGACCATGAATTTGTCTTCGGATATGAAGAGAGCTACGGGTGTCTTGTAGGAACACATGCAAGAGATAAGGATGCTGTCGTGGCAGTTATGGCGCTGTGTGAGGCAGCTGCATTCTGCAGACACCAGGGCATCACACTCTGCGACCAGATGCACACTCTCTTTGAGAAATACGGATACTATAAGGAAGGTCTCTGTACTGTAACGCTGAAAGGACAGGAAGGCGCAGAGAAGATCCGCTCCATGATGGAACAGATCCGTACCAGTGTTCCGGAGCAGATCGGAGGCCTGAAGGTACTGCAGTTCAGAGATTACAGAGAAAATGTACTGAGAAACTGTGAGACCGGAGAAGAGACGGAGACGGGACTTCCGAAATCAAATGTGCTCTATTTTGAACTGGAAGACGGAGCATGGTGCTGTGTACGTCCTTCCGGAACAGAGCCGAAGATCAAGTTCTACATCGGCGTAAAAGGCAGCGGCGAAGAGGATGCGGCAGAGAAGCTGGCGGATCTGACGAAGGCTGTAGAAGCTCTGGCACAGTAAGATGGATCAGACGGATCAATGATCGCCCCGGCAGGCAGTGAATATTCAAAACAGATGATACGGGAGGATTTCCATATGGGGTTTTCAGAAAATTTTGTATGGGGTGCAGCTACCAGTGCCTATCAGATTGAGGGCGGAGTACATGGGACTGGAAAAGGCATGCATATCTGGGATGTATATACAAAGGAACCGGGCAGAGTGTACGGAGGGCATACCGGGGATACTGCCTGCGATCACTATCACCGTTTCCGGGAGGATGTCCGGATCATGAAGGAAATGGGCCTTCAGGCATACAGATTTTCTATCGACTGGTCCAGGGTCCTTCCAGAAGGGACCGGCAGGGTGAATGAAGAAGGAATCCGGTTCTACAGCGACCTGATCGATGAATTGCTGAAAAATGGCATTGAGCCCTATGTTACACTCTTTCACTGGGAGCTGCCATATGAGCTGTATAAAAAGGGCGGCTGGATGAACCGGGATATTGCAGAATGGTTCGGGGAGTATACCCGTCTTGCGGCGGAGCGCTTCAGCGACCGGGTGAGCCATTTCTTCACCCTGAACGAGCCACAGTGCTTCGTTGGTCTGGGATTTCTCACCGGGGCCCATGCGCCCGGGCTGAAATGCCCTCTGCGGGATACTTTTGAGATGGCCCACAATGCGCTGCGTGCCCATGGAAGAGCCGTGCAGATGCTCCGGCAGTATGGAAAGCAGCCTCTGACTATCGGATACGCGCCCACCAGCGGGATCATCTATCCTGCATCAGAGCGCCCGGAGGATATCGAGGCGGCAAGGCAGCAGTATTTCGGCATGCAGGATGATGATGCCAACTGGACATGGAACGTTTCCTGGTGGTCAGATCCGGTCCTTCTCGGGCACTACCCAGAGGAGGGGATGAAGCGATATGAAAAATATCTTCCGAAGATCACGGAGGAGGATATGAAGCTTATCTCCGAGCCTATTGATGTGTACGGACAGAACATCTACAACGGCAGGGCATTCCGCATGGGACAGGATGGAAAACCGGAGGAAATGGAACGTGAGCCGGGATATCCCATGACGGGGGTAGACTGGCCGGTAACGCCTGAGTGCCTGTACTGGGGGCCCAAGTTCCTTTATGAGAGATATCATAAGCCGATCTATATTACTGAAAATGGCATGGCATGCCATGACACAGTTTCACTGGACGGAAAAGTCCACGATCCTAACCGGATCGATTTCCTGGCGCGATATCTGGGCCAGCTGAAGCGGGCTGCGGAGGAGATTGATCTGAGAGGCTATTTCCAGTGGTCGCTTATGGATAATTTCGAGTGGGAAAAAGGCTACAAAGGCAGGTTCGGTCTGGTTTATGTGGACTTTATGACTCAGGAAAGGATCCTGAAGGATTCGGCGTACTGGTACAGAGATGTAATAAGTAATAATGGCAGGGATCTTTGAAAATCAGAGGGATTACTGTTCGTTCTCAGACGTCCGCTATAACGGAGCTGTATTGCCCCGGCGGCCACGCTTTCGCTCGGAGCATAGCGCAGCGGACACGTAAAGCCGCAAAGGACACGGCTTAAGTGCCGGCGCTCTGCTACGGGCCTTCGTGACAACACAGCTCCGTTATAGCTGGATACAGAAACACTTTGAACAGTACAGTAAGTCAGCCGAATACACTGGACGAAGAAGCGGCGGAGGGTATATCATATAGATGGTATTCCCTCCGTTGTTGTATATCAGACAGATGATAACGCCTGCCGGCAATCGTTGACGTGCAGATTTCAGTGGGAGGCGGTTCTTGCAGCTGATATATACCCCTGCGGAGAATATACGGGAAAAGGCTGAAAAAATGAGAAAGGAAACAGCACGATGAGGATTTATGTAAATCAGGCAGGATACCTGCCGGGAAGCAGGAAGACGGTTCTGCTTGCAGAGGCGGCAGAGCAGGAAAGCAGTAAGAAGGAAGTTGAACATTCATCAGAAACGGTCAGAGTTATGGACCGGAGTGGAAGATGTGTACTGGAAAAAGAAGCAGAATACTGGGGATACGATGAATGCGCGGGAGACCTTGTGTGGAGAGCGGATCTGACAGGACTGACTGTTCCGGGCGAATATCGGGTAGAATATGAAAAGGAGCAGATATCCTGTTCTCTGCACATAGCAGAGGATGTGTATGCAGGGCTTTGCAGAACTCTGTCAAAAGCGCTGTATTTCCAGCGGTGCGGAATAGAACTGGAGGAACCTTATGCAGGAAAATTCAGCAGAAAAGCCTGCCATATGGAACAGGCTGTCCGGCTTGAGGATTATGAAAAAGCATCTCAGGGGACGGCTGCTCAGGCCATCCGGTACTTCGATGTGCAGGGCGGCTGGCATGACGCCGGAGATTACGGGAGATATACCACTACGGCAGCAGCGGCGCTGGCACATCTGCTGTACGCGTATCAGTTTTTCCCGGAGGCTTTTTCTGAGAGCCTGAATATTCCGGAGAGCGGAAACGGGATGCCGGATATTCTCAATGAGTGCCTTTATGAACTGAAATGGCTCCTGAAGATGCAGATGGAAGATGGAAGTGTCTGCCATAAACTGACTTCTATGCGTCATGCTAACTTTGTGATGCCGTCGGAAGATCACAGGAGGTTCATTCTGTTCCCGGCTTCCTCTATGGCTGCAGCGGATTTTACTGCGGTTATGGCTCTCGCATCACGGGTGTACAGCAGATTCGACGAGGCATTTTCACGGGTGGCTCTTGAAGCGGCAGAACGTTCCTGGAACTGGCTGGAAAACCATCCGGAATTTACAGGATTTCAGAATCCGGAGGGATGTAATACCGGTGAATATGCTGATACAGATGACAGAGATGAAAGACTGTGGGCCGCGGCAGAAATGTACCGCACTCTTCAGAAGGTCAGATATCTGGAAAAAGCGGAGCAGCTTTTTGGCGTTCTGGAAGCGGAAGGAAAAGACATGGTATCCATGGGCTGGGGCGATGTATCCGGATTTGCAGGATGGAGTCTGCTGGAAGACCTTCTGAAAACGGCGGAGCCTGACTGTGCAGACAGCCCGGCCTGTGGTGAAAAGGAAAATACAGATCACAGCAGTGAAGGAAATAAGGATGGAAAGGCAGCCGGCCTTTCGCGGAGATATCTGGAAGCATTTACGGCTGAGGCTGAGCGGATCCTGGCGCTGTGCAGAGACAGCGGGTATGGAGTGGCTATGGTTTCCGGAGAATATGAGTGGGGAAGCAATATGACAGTGCTTAACCGGGCGATGATACTTGGAACCGCATTTATTCTGACCGGAAATCCATGCTACAGGGAGTGTGCAGTGCAGCAGATGGACTATATCCTGGGAGTAAACGCAGCAGGATACAGCTATGTCACCGGTGCAGGGGAACATGCATTCCGGAATCCTCATAACAGAGTTACTGTGGCGGATGGGATAGAGGAAACTATACCGGGATTTGTATCCGGCGGTCCCAATGCATATCCTGTGGACGAGAAGGCCGAATGGCTGATCCGTCCGGGAACATCGCCCATGAAATGTTATCTGGATATCTGGGAGTGTTATTCGCTGAACGAGATTACGATCTACTGGAATTCCCCGGCTGTATTTGCCGCGGCTTTCTTGAGTACAGAGAAGGAGGAGAGCGGACCTTTTGAAACGCTGGAATCCAGAAAGGTGAAGGCAGGAAGGTTTACGATCGTTCAGGATCATGTGCGGGTAAACGGACATGAGCAGCCTTACGATTATATGGAAATCCGGGAAGGAGTAAGCGTTCTTCCTATTCTGGACGGACATGTACTCCTTCAGAAACAGTACCGTTATCCGGTCAGATCCTGGCAGTGGGAACTGCCGGGCGGCTTTGTAGATCCGGGGGAAATTCCGGCGACGGCAGCGGTCCGTGAACTGGAGGAGGAGACCGGATACCAGGTGAAGAATCTGGTCCCGCTGGGAGCGTTCTATCCGTCTTTCGGCTCTACCAATGAAAAGATACATCTTTTTGCAGCCGAGTGTGGAGAAAAAGGGGAGACACACAGAGAACCGGGAGAAGTGATACGGATGGAGAAAGTGACGATAGAAGAGTTCAGACAGCTTGTAGCGGAAGGAAAGTTCATGCACGGCGCCGGCCTGGCGGCATGGGCCAGATACATGAGCAGTATCAATTAATATGTAAAGTCTCGGGGTGGCTTGTATTTTACTTTCAAATATTTTATACTGAAACGGAGAGCGCAGGGATTCGGAAATGCATTATGTCAGTAAAAACTGACTTGAATCCCGCTGGATGAGAAATGATTTAAAGGAGTATAAATGATGCGGAAAAGAAGGTTAAAGCTGGTTCTGATGACGGCTATATGTGCGGCAGGGATCCTGGCAGGATGCGGGAGTGCTGCTAAGGACGGCACAGACGCCCTTGAGGCCGGTGATTATGAGCAGGCTGTTACACTGTTTCAGGAGGCTGCTTCAAGTGATGACCGTGATAAGGCGGCTCAGGGATATCGGGGACTTGGCATGGCATATTATGAGACGGAAGATTATGAAGCTGCGCTTTCTGCTTTTCAGAGCGCTCTGGATAACGGGACAGAGCAGACTACGCAGCTTTACAATCTGATGGGAGTCTGTGCTATGCAGACAGAGGATTATGCAGATGCCCTGTCCTATATCCAGTCCGGACTTGCACTGGCGGATTCGCAGGAGGGAGAAGACGCTCCGGATGCTTCTCTGATCCAGGAGATGAAATATAACGAGATTATCTGCTGTGAGCGTCAGGGAGACTGGGATACCGCTAAGGAAAAGGTCGCGGAATATCTGGCAGATTATCCGGATGATGAGACAGCACAGAAAGAGGCAGACTTCCTGGAGACAAGATAAGATCAGGTCAGAAACCAGGATGTGGGACACATGAATGTGAAGAGCTGCGGGACTGCCTGGTGATCAGGATGAATATGGACAATTGAAACGACAGGGTCAGGGATTATCAGTTCGATACCTGGCCCTTTTTACCTTGGAGGAATGTGCTGTATGGAGCTTCGACGAAAATATCAGATAACAGAATACTGTCATCATTTCCTGAGAGAATATATTGCAGAAGGAGACTGCTGTGTGGACGCCACCTGCGGAAACGGAAACGATACCCGGTTCCTTTGTGAATGTGTTGGCTCCGCAGGAAAAGTCTATGCCTTTGATATTCAGAAATGTGCTGTGGATGCCACCCGCAGACTGCTGGAGGAAAAGGGCTGCCTGGAGCGGGCAGAACTGATCTGCGCCGGACATGAGGAGCTGGACCGGTATGTAGAGAGGGAGCTCTCCTGCATCATGTTCAACTTCGGGTATCTCCCCGGCGGTGATCACGCTCTGGGGACAAAGCCGGAGACCAGTCTGGCGGCAGTGGAAAGAGGCCTGGGTCTTCTGAAAGTCGGCGGCATTATGAGCCTGTGTATCTACAGCGGAGGCGATACCGGTTATGAGGAGCGAGACGCTCTGCTGGCATATTTGAAGGAACTGGATACGAGAAAGTGGCTGGTGATTCTGAACAGTTTCTATAACAGACGGAAGGATCCGCCAATACCAGTGTTCGTGATTCGGCTGGAGTAAGTAAATTTTCGGGCAGAACCTATGAATAAATCGCAAAAGCATGGAAAGAGAGAGCATTTTATGTTTCAGATGGATGATATAGAAGAAAAAGTAATCCTTGTCGGTGTGGAGACCGGCGGGGAGGCGCCGGCGGAGCAGTCTCTGGATGAACTGGCCGAGCTGGCGAAGACAGCGGGTGCGTCTGTGGCCGGGCGTCTGATCCAGACAAGGGAGTCGATCCATCCCGGAACCTATGTGGGGAAAGGAAAGCTCCTGGAACTCAAAGAGTTGATCTGGGAGACGGACGCCACAGGGATCATCTGTGATGACGAGCTGACCAGTGCCCAGCTGGGCAATCTGGAGGAGGAGCTGGAGGTCAAGATTATGGATCGTACTCTTCTGATCCTGGATATATTTGCTGCAAGGGCAGTGTCCGGAGAGGGAAAGATTCAGGTGGAGCTGGCACAGCTGCGCTACCGGGCTTCCAGACTTACGGGACTGGGACGCTCCCTGTCCAGGCTGGGCGGCGGAATCGGTACAAGAGGTCCGGGAGAGAAGAAACTGGAGATGGACCGGCGGCTTATCCGGGAGCGGATCAGCCGTCTGAAGCGGGAGCTGAAGGACGTGGAGCGGCACCGGGAACTGATCCGAAGCAGGAGAGTCCAGTCCGGGCTGAAGGTTGCTGCCCTGGTAGGTTACACTTCGGCAGGAAAGAGCAGCATCGAGAATGCGTTGACTGATGCAGGAATCCTGACAGACGCCATGCTGTTTTCCACTCTGGATACAACAACACGGTCTCTGCAGCTTGACAATACCCAGGAAATCCTTCTTACAGATACGGTGGGATTTATCCGAAAGCTGCCTCATCATCTGGTAGAAGCATTCAAGAGTACTCTGGAGGAGGCGAAATACGCGGATATTATCATTCATGTGGTGGATGCGTCCAATCCCCAGATGGATACCCAGATGCATGTGGTCTATGAGACGCTCCGCCAGCTGGGTGTGGAGGACAGGCCTGTGATCACTCTGTTTAATAAGCAGGATAAACTGGAGACTCAGGTGCGGCAGAGAGATTTCCAGGCGGATTACTCTATCCTGACTTCTGCGAAGACGGGACAGGGGCTGGATGAACTGAAGGCTGCCCTGCTGGAGATCATAAGGAAGGATCAGATCTATATCGAGCGTCTGTATGACTTCTCCGAGGCGGGGAAGATCCAGCTGATCCGCAGCAGAGGACAGCTGCTGTCCGAGGAATACGTGCCGGAAGGGATTTCTGTAAAGGCCTATGTGCCCAGGGAAATATATGGAAGGGTATAATAAGAAAGGAAGCGGTATCATGGTTACCATAGAGAAAGAAAAGTGTATCGGCTGTGGACTCTGTGCAAAGGACTGTCCGGCCAATAAGATCACGGTAAAAGATGGAAAAGCGGAGTATACTCCGGAATGTATTCTCTGCGGCCACTGTGTGGCAGTCTGTCCCAGGGGAGCAGTTTCTATCCCGGAATATGATATGGCAGCGGTGGAAGAGTATGACAGGGAGCGCTTTGCTGTGGATCCGGATCAGTTTCTGCGTGCGCTGAAGTTCCGCAGGAGTATCCGGGACTACAAGGCGATGCCCGTGGAGCGGGAAAAACTGGAAAAGATCCTGACGGCCGGCAGATATACTCCGACAGCCAAGAATGCACAGGCCTGCCATTTTATTGTCCTTCAGGACCGTCTGGAGGAGTTCAAGGATCTGCTCTGGGAACGGATCCCGGAGATGGCGGAGCAGATAAAGAAGCAGTCTCCCCAGTACTCCATGTTCTTCAAGTTCCTGTACCGCAGACGGAGGAAAGACCCGGCGGACGACGGACTCTTCTTCAATGCGCCGGTGTGCATTGTGATCGGAGCGTCCAATCCTATTGACGCAGGACTGGCAGCGGCCAATATGGAGACCGTGGCTGTGGCCGAGGGAATGGGAGTGCTCTTCGACGGATATCTGCAGCGGATCACGGATGCCTGTCCGAAAGCGAAAGAATGGCTTGGAATACCGGATGTTCCGGTGGCATGCTGTATGCTCCTGGGATACCCGGCGGTTACATACAGACGGACCGCGCCACGGAAGCTGGAGGATGTAGACTGGCGGTAAAGAGTACTGCCGTAGTAACAGGAAAGTCGTAAAAGATTGATATAAGTGAATGAACGAAGATAGAATTACGGGAAAGGGGGGCGGTACAGATGCTTCGAGTTGCGGTTGTGGATGATGAAAAAGCGCAGAGTGATCTTCTGGAAAATTATATGCTCCGTTATGGCAGAGAGCATGACGAGGAGTTTCATATTACTGTTTTTCAGGATGCAAGGGTATTCCTGAGGGATTATCAGGCGGATTTTGATGTGATCTTTATGGATATCCAGATGCCTCATGTGGACGGGATGACATTGTCCCGGACGCTGAGAAAAAAGAACAGCACGGTTATCCTGATCTTCATTACCAATATGGTTCAGTTTGCCGTGGAAGGCTATGCGGTAGATGCCATGGATTTTATTGTGAAGCCTGTCAGCTATTACCGGTTCGCCTCTTCCCTGACAAAGGCCAGGAACCGCCTGAAACAGACCCGGGGTGTAAATCTGACGATTCGGACGAAAGAGGGAATATACCGGATTGATTCATCTCAGGTTCAGTACATAGAGATGGTCATGCATCATACGGTATTTCATACAGAAGACGGTATCTATGATTCTACCGGCAGTCTGAAAAAGCTGGAAGAACAGCTGGAGGGACAGAATTTTGCCAGGTGTAATAACGGATATCTGGTCAATCTGCGTTTTGTCCGTGCGGTGGAAGGTGAGGATGTCCTTGTTGGTGAAGAAAGGCTGAAGATAAGCCGGACCCGGCGGAAGGTGTTTCTGCAGCAGCTTTCAGAATATCTGGGAGGGAAATAGCATGCTTCAGGAATCTCAGTTATACTGGTATAAGGTATTATTTCTTTTTGAACTTCTGGCGGCAGAAGGCATCTTTTCTTTCAAGCTGCGCAGAAGAAATCATTTCCCTGTCAGGGTGCTGGCTTCTGTAGGAATCTGTCTGATTTTTGCTGTTTTCTACCCTCTTATGGATTACACGGTCATGTATAACTCGGGGATATTTTTTGCGATTTTTCTTATGACTCTTTTCGGATTCCGGTTCTGTTTTGACGAGAGCTGGTGGAATATCCTCTTCTGTGCACTGGCAGCGTATTCGGTCCAGCATATTGCTTTTGTCACCTATAATATGGTCATCATGGGGCTGGATCTGGAAAATATTTTAAGTCAGATGGGAAGTGTATTAAATCCATATGGAAATTATGATATGCAGGGCGGTGTAAATCCTCTGACTGTATTGGCGTATGCGGACTGCTATGTGCTGATCTACTGGTATTTCGGATATTTTCTGAATGAACGGATGCAGAGAAATGAGGATCTCAGTCTGGGGAGAAAACCACTGATCGCATTCTCGGGACTTCTGATCGCGGTGGATATCGTACTTCACATGGTAACAGTAATGAACACTGCCGCGGACCGAACATCTGTCATGCTGGAATACAGCTATAACCTGCTCTGCTGTATCCTTGTGCTCTTCCTTCAGTTCGGTATCCTGTCAAGAAGGCAGCTGGAGCAGAGCAATGACCAGCTTCAGCAGATGCTTGCCCAGCGGGAAAAGCAGTATGAGATCCGAAGAGAGAGTATGGATATCATCAACATCAAGCACCATGACCTGAAGCATCAGCTGGGACTGCTGAGAAAGGTAGTGGACCGGCAGACGCTGCAGGGTATGGAGGACGCTGTGAACCGCTATGATACGATCGTAAGTACGGGAAATGAGTATCTGGATCTGTTGCTGACGGAGAAGAGCATGCTCTGCCAGGCCAAGAAGATCATGTTTACTTATATTGCAGACGGACAGAAACTGAATTTTATGGAGCCGGGGGATGTGTATTCCCTGTTCGGCAATGCCACAGAGAACGCCATTGAGTATGTGGAAAAACTGGAAGATGAAGAAAAGCGGTTTATCCATCTGTCTGTGAAGGCAGTGGGAGGGCTTGTCACAGTACATGTAGAAAATTATTTCGAAGGGCAGGAGTGGAATATGGCCGAAGGGCTCCCCGGAACGACGAAGGAAAATAAAAGTTATCATGGATTCGGCCTGAGAAGTATCCGCATGACGGCGGAAAAATACGGAGGAGAGATGTCTGTTCATGCGGCGGATCACCTGTTCAGTCTGGATGTGGTACTTCCGTTGCGATAAGACCCGCGTCTCCCGGATTCTGTCGTGCCCATACAAACGATGTATAGAGAACTGGCGCAAAGTAAGTAACAGAAATGACAAAGGGAGAAACATCTGTTTTATACAGATTTTCTGTGTGTTATATTCTTTTCAACCGAAAGAGGGATAAGGAAATGTGAGAAAGGAGAAAGAATATGACAGACAAAAAGAAAAAGATGAGCAGCAGAAAATTTATGGCTATCTTCATCCCGATCACGGCAGTACTGCTTGTCACATCTATCGTGGTGACATGTGTAATGCAGTATTGGAGCACAGTTATGGATGCGGTGTTCGGAGAGGCGGAAATCTCTATCACTGCCGCGGAGGGAACGGAGAACTGGGACACAGATTACTATGGCCTGAATGAAGAGGGAATGACCCCGGAAGCAACAGCAGAGCAGGGAGCTGAGCTGGCCCGCAGAGCAGAGGCCGAGGGCATCGTTCTTCTTAAGAATCAGAACAACGCCCTGCCGCTGACCAACAATGGAGAGGCACTTTCTGCTGATAATCCGATCACGGTCAATGCTCTGGGATGGTCCTTCTATTATCCCAGTACAGGTGGATCCGGATCGGGAGCAGTGGGATCAGACGGGCTGGTTTCACCGAAGGAAGCGCTTGCAGCAGCAAATATTCAGATCAATGAGGGACTGGAAGACTATTATATCAACTGGTCCAACGAGCATTTTACGGAATGGATGGTAACAAAAGAAAACGGTTATTACTCAGATGAGGATACCAATACGGAGCCTGCAAGACCTTCTGTGAGCAAGGCTTATCAGGCAGCATGGGATGTGCCTGAGCTGAATGGACAGCTGGTTGCCGAGGCGTGCGATTCATCTGATGCATCTGCAAACAATACGCAGATCGTCTGGATCGGCAGAGGCGGCGGAGAGTATCATGACTGTCCGACTATTATGACGAAAGAAGGCGGCAGTGTTAACGCATATGGTATCAATCCGGATAAGCATTATCTGGAGCTGACTGACGAGGAAGAGGCTGTGCTGGAGCAGGCGAAAGAGATGCGAGGAGAAGACGGAAAAGTGATCGTCATCATCAATGCCAATAATACGATGGAGCTTGGGGAGCTGGAGGATGATGATCAGGTTGATGCCGTTCTGTTCGTGGGCGGTCCCGGAAAGCAGGGCTTCTATGCCATCGGTGATGTGCTGAATGGTACAGTAAACCCTTCCGGACGTCTTGCGGATACCTATGCAGCTGATCTGCTCGCAAATCCCGCTATGGAAAACTTCGGAAGTAACGTATACTATGACGCAGATGCAGAATTTCCGAATCAGTATGACACAAAGATCGAGTATACTGATGAAGACGGAAGTATTTCTGAGAGACCGGTTATGTTTGTAGGATATGAGGAAGGCATTTATGTGGGATACAGATTCTACGAGACGGCGGCTGATATGGGTTACTTTACTTCCGACCAGATGCCGGAAGGCGTGACAGATCCCTATTACAACCGGGAAAACGGAGTCATTTATCCATTCGGATATGGCCTATCCTATACAACATTCAGTCAGGAGATCACAAGAGCAGAGTATAACGATGGCGTATTTACCTTTGATGTCCGTGTGCAGAACACCGGAGATGTTGCCGGAAAGGACGTTGTAGAGCTTTATGTAGAGACGCCCTACACAGAAGGCGGCATCGAGAAAGCAAAAGTTGTCCTCTGCGGATTTGACAAGACAGATATCCTGGAACCCGGCGGGGAACAGATCATGACCATCCAGGTAAACGAAGAAAATATTGCTTCCTATGACGACACAGTAAATCAGTGCTATGTGCTGGATGCCGGAGATTATACATTCTATATCGGTACAGTGGACGAGACAGTTTACGGATCTCACGCATGGGCATATGCGGATCCGGTGAATGCTGCCGAGGCAGAAAATGCCAGTGCAGTAGTGTTTGAAGAAGAGGATGCTGTCAGTGAGACCGTGATCTACAACGAAGAAAATGACGGCGCGCGCAGCAGCGACCTGGTGGCAGCTGCCAACGCTTTTGAACGCGAGATGACAGGAAATAATCTGAATGTCAGCAATGGAAGTACTACCATGAACCGGGCAGACGGATTCCAGGCATCCTGGCCGACAGCACCTCAGGAAGAGGATACAGTGATGCCGGAAGAACTCAAAGAGATCCTTGATGATAATAACTACAGTACAAAAGAAGCCACGGCGCTTCACGATGAAGATGTGGATATGCCTGAGACAGGAAAAAGCAACGGACTTGAGCTGATTAGTCTCCGCGGTCTGCCCTATGACGCGCCGGAGTGGGAGAATTATATTGAGCAGTGGACCCCGGAGGAGATGGCTCTTCTGCTTGGAAAGGCCGGCTTCCAGACAGAGGCGTTTACTCAGTATGGCAAGCCGACAACACTGGATAACGATGGCCCTCAGGCATTCCGTCATCAGGCGCTGGGTGAAGAGAATGAGAAGGTGGATACCTATTATATGACTGCATTCCCCTGTGAGGCACTTCTCTCCTGTACATGGAATGAAGACCTGCTTCAGGAGATCGGTGAGAACGTAGGTGCGGAAGGTTCCGTCAACGGGATGTCCGGATGGTATGCGCCGGGATTGAATACACACAGGACAGCTTTCGGAGGAAGAAATTTCGAGTATTTCTCAGAAGATCCCTTCCTGGCTGGAAAGCTGGCGGCAAGAGAAGTATCAGGCGCTGCAAAATATGGTGTATTTACATACATCAAGCATTTTGCGATGAACGATCAGGAAGCTTTCTGCCGTTCCTGGTGCTGCGGAATGCATATGGACGAGAGTCTTGACCGTTATCAGAATGATGAGTGGATCCTCATGACCTGGGCCACAGAGCAGACAGTGAGGGAAATTTATCTGAAAGCTTTTGAGATCGCGATCAAAGAGGCGACCACGGATCTGCATTATCTGGACAGCGACGGAAATCCCCGGGTAGTAGAAGATTTCCGCTGTGCGACGGGTGTTATGACAGGATTTAACTGTGTGGGAAATACATGGGCAGGCGGCAACAACGCTCTCCTTCAGACAGTTCTGAGAGATGAGTGGGGATTCTGCGGCACAGCGCTTACTGATTATGCGCTTCATGACTTTATGTATCCGGATCAGATGATACGAAACGGCGGTACAGCGTGTCTGCAGTCGAACCGAAAGAACTTTGTTGATCAGGATGATCCAAGCGCTACCACAGTGACGTATCTTCAGAAAGCAACCCATGAGATGTGTTACATGGTTGCCAACTCCAATGCAATGAACGGAGTGGCGCCTGGCTCGAAGATCAGCTATTCACTGGCGCCATGGGAAGTGGGATGTGCAGTGGCAATTGCTGTGACCGGAGTGCTCTTTGTAGGAGTTATCATCCTCAGCATCATGCGGGTACGGGATGAGAAAAGAAATCCGGACCGCTATCAGACAAAAAAATAAAACAGAACCAGATTAAATGCAGAGTGGGAAGACGGATCTGTTCCAGATCCCCGTTCCGCATGTGCGAAAAAGTTCCGGGATCACGGCATTAGAGGATTCCGGAACTTTTTCTATAATGTTTCCCAAAAACAGAAATCCTACTTGAACAAAGCGAATATATGTGTTAAACTTACACAAAAGCATAAATTCTATTATTCACAATATGTGAATCTCTGATATCTTGATTTTATCTTTGCGGTATTCAAATGCCGCTTTATCAGAAAATTCATGCTTTTATTTCCAATACACAGCAGGAGTTTTCTGATACGGTATCACAGAAGAAAATCTCCTGATCATGACAAGAAAAGGAGGTTTTCATGGTAAGAAAGAAAAAACGGAATAAGAAACCTGACGGTAAGCAGAAGACACTGCGCTGGCATTATGGATTTTACGCGGGAATACAGATTGAGTTCGGGGAAGAAAGCGACCAGCTGGATTTCAGACAGGAGGTTATCCTGGGAACTGAACCTGTCCGGTCAGATATGATCATCATAAAGAAAGAACCTGGCAGGCCGATTCAAAAAAATATCGGCAGGATTTTCAGACGGTATAACATCATTGAGTATAAAAGTCCGGATCACAGTCTGACAATCGCTGATTTTTACAAGGTATGTGCATATGCTTTTCTGTATAAATCCCTGGGGAAGAATAAAGTGATGATCGAGGACATGACCATTTCTCTGTTCTGCAGCCATTATCCCCGCAAGCTGGTAAAGCATCTGAGAAAGATCTGGAATTTTACATTTGAGAAACAGTCAGAGGGAATTTATATTGTGAAGGGAAGCGTCATACCGATCCAGATCATTCTGCTTCACCTTCTTCCTCAGGAAGAGAATATATGGCTCAGCAGCCTTACAAATCGGATGGAAGATATTACCACAGCAGAAAAACTGGCAGAGGCATATGAGCCGCATGTAAATGAGCCGTTATACCGACAGGTGATGGATCTGATCGTAGAAGCGAATGAAAAGATGTTCAGCAGGGAGGTTAAAGATATGAGCGAAGCACTTGCCAAAATATTTGAAGAAGTATGGAAAGACCGTGTGGACGAGATGAAAAGAAAGGCAGTGCGTGAGGGCCGTCAGGAGGGAATCCGCGAAGGCCGTCAGGAGGGAATCCGCGAAGGCCGTCAGGAAGGAATCTGTGAAGGTCTACAGTCGGTTCTGATGGAGGTTCTGGGAGAACTGGGACCGGTTTCAATAAAACTTTACAGACGAATTTCAGATCAGAAGGATACAGAGACTCTCAAGCAGTGGAGCAGATTTGCCGCCACCGCCAAGAGTATTGAGGATTTTGAAAAGAAGATCTCCGTCTGAAAGAAAACGGGACAAGGGACATTAGACATTCAGAGGCTGCGTGTGCCAACTGAATGCCAATGTCATATTTTACAGAAATGCACCGTCAAATCCTATGATCTGTCCGGTCAGATACTCCGGCGCTTCTGCCAGCATGAGGATCATCTGTGCGGTCTCTTCCGGCGTGCCGAACCGGCCTGCAGGGACTTCCTCTGCAAGTTCCGCCCGCTCTTCCGGGTTCAGCCGGGCGTTCATTTCTGTATCGATCACCCCGCATGCGATGGCATTGACCTGGATGTTGCTGGGAGCAAGCTCTTTTGCAAGGGCTTTTGTCAGCCCGTGGACGCCGGATTTGGAAGCGGAGTAGGCTGCTTCGCAGGAGGCGCCGGATGTGCCCCACATGGAGGATACATTGATGATCTTTCCGGCTTTGCGGGAGACCATATAGGGGATTGCGGCCCGGCAGCAGTAGAAGACAGAGGAGAGATTCGTGCTGATCAGATCCTGCCACTGGCTGTCGGTCATATCTGTAAGGAGTCCGAACCAGGCAATCCCTGCGTTATTTACCAGTACATCCAGTCCGCCGGCCCTTTTTTCTATAATATCAAAGATTCTGTGGACATCTTCCGGGTTTCCGACATCTCCGGGAACCATGGTGCAGCTCCCGCCGGAACGGAGTATCTTCCGGCTGAGATCCTCCAGCTGCGCTGCAGATTTCCGGCAGTTTATAAATACATGATATCCTGCGCCGGCAAATGCCAGCGCACAAGCCCGTCCGATTCCCCGGGATGAACCTGTGATCAATACAGTTTTGGAATTCATAGGCGTGTTCCTTTCTTTTTCAGATTCTCTGGAAATATGTATGTACTGTATAGGAGTATAACAGAAAACATACGAACATAAAGAAGTATACCACACATACAGTACAAGATGCACCCATTTATAATTGACAGCTGTCTGTTCGACTTGAATACGACAAATGAATCCAGCCGCCAGGGCAACACCGCTTTATAGCGGCCGCTCGAGACACATCTGAACGGACTCCATACCTTCAAAAAATGATACTTTTCCTTGTGCACATCATTCCAGTGTGTTAAGATTTTTATAGTATTTCAGAAGGTGCACGCTTGGAAATCGAGGAGGATAAAGCCGATGTCAAAAGTTGATGATGCCATGGTGTTTGCGACGAAGGCCCATGAGGGACAGTTCCGAAAGGGAACAAGAAGGCCGTATATCGTCCACCCCATTGAGGTGGCGGATATCGTGTCGGGGATGACGAAGGACGAGGACGTGATCTGTGCGGCAGTGCTGCACGACACCATAGAGGACTGCAAGGGCGTTACAAAAGACGTGCTGAAGCTTCAGTTTGGCGAGCGTGTGGCTGACATGGTTGGTCAGGAGAGCGAGGATAAGTCCAGGACCTGGGAGGAGAGAAAGGGAGCTACTATTACGAGACTGAAGGAGGCTTCTCTTCCGGTACAGATGATCGGACTGGCAGACAAGCTGTCAAATATGCGGGATATCGACAGAGATTATCCGGTCATGGGAGAATTGCTGTGGACCAGGTTCCGCATGCAGAGCAAGTCGGCGTTAGGATGGTATTACAAGGGGATCAGAGACGTGCTTGCAGAACGGTTTGCGGGAGTGCCGGCCTTTGAAGAGTACTGCCGGCTTATTGACAAGAATTTCGGCGCCGGTCCGGCGGATATGGACTGGAAGGAAGAGGGATGATAGAAGGATGCATCAGGAGCTGATCAGAGAGCTGGCGGTCATTTCAGAGGAGGAGCAGAGAATCCTGGACGGACAGAAAGGGATCGACCAGCATATTTATATGGAAATACAGTGGTCCTGCAGGAGGGAGACCTCCTTTTTTTAAACCAGAACGCGGTACAGGAGATACTTCCTGCAGGGAAGGATGATATTGCGGTGAACTTTATCGTGCTGCCGGAGTTTTTCGATACGGCGTTCTTCATGATGGGGGAGGAGGAAAACATGCTGAAGGACTTCCTGGCAGGGGCGCTGAGGGGCAGGGATGAGAAGATATCTTACATGTATTTCCATGTGTCAGATATCCTGCCCGTCCAGAATCTGGTGGAAAATATGGTATGGACCATTTTCTATGATTCTCCCAATAAGCGCAGCTGCAATCAGATCACCATGGGGCTGATCTTCCTTCAGCTTCTGGACTGCATGGACAAGGCGGAGACCGGCGGCAGCAGGTTTGATACGGAGATCACAGGCGCGGTGCTGAGTTATATCAACGAGCATTATAAGAACGGCAGCCTCTCGGAACTTGCCGCGGAGCTGAACTATGATGTGTACTGGCTGAGCCGGGAGATCCGGCGGAGAACCGGGAAGACTTGCAAGGAGCTGCTCATGGAGAAGCGGATGCAGCAGGCCAGGTATCTGCTGGAGAACAGTCAGATACCGGTGACAGATATCATCGAGTCCGTAGGGTATGACAATACCAGCTATTTCTACCGGAAGTTCAGGGAGAGATATGGAGTGAGCCCGAAGGAGTACCGGAAAAATACGCGCGGTTCATGAATTGAACTGCGCGTATTTTTTCGGTGATACTCCCACAGCCCTGGTGAATGCCTTCAGATAGTTGCTGTAGTCATTAAAGCCGCATGTCTCACAGGCTTCATTTACTGAATATCCCTGGCTGAGCAGAGACTTGGAAAGAGTGATCCGCTTGGCAGTGATGTACTTGTTGATGGTCGTCCCTGTGGCAGCCTTGAAGATCCGGCAGATGTAGGATGTACTCAGATAGAAGTGGGAAGACAGTCTGTCCAGGGACAGGTCCTCCTGGATGTGGGTGTTGATGTAGGACAGGATCTCATCTACCTGAGTGTGATAACTTCCGGACTGGGGAAGGGGAGAGACGCCATGGGAGGATCCGCAGCTGACTGCAGACCTACCGGACGAGTCATCACCTGCACTGCTGTTCCCGGCGCCGGCAGATACTCGGTCGGCGTTGTCTGTATTGCCTGCCGCTGTGGATGCGTTCTGCCTGCAGCGGGCCTCGAATGCCCGGTTCAGGAACACCATCAGTTCCAGGAAGACGGCGTGGTCCAGGATATCCTCTCCCAGACCGCTGTTGTCCGGCAGCTTGTGGATGAAGTACATGAACCGGTTCTGCTCCTCGGGAGTCAGGTGCATCCGGTGGGGCATCTCTGTATCCCGGAAATGAAAGCACCGGCTCAGGTCCGTGGTCTCCGTGGACAGATGGCTTAAGAACTCCGGGTCAATAGACATGATGATCCGCTCATGTTTCTGCTTGTCAATCTGGGTAAGATAGTGGCTCTCAAATTGATTGATCAGGAAAATGTCTCCGTCCATGATATCGTAGAAGCAGTTGTCGATCAGGAACTGCTTTCCTCCGGAGATAGAATAATAGATCTCATAACAGTCATGGATGTGCATGTCCATGGCCTTCTCATCGTTATATAAATGCGCATAAGCAAAGGAATGCTGCTCCATGCAGCGGCGCATGGACTCCTTGCAGGAAGGGCTTGGTTTCATGAAAAAATCCTCCTTATAAGGTGTTTGCGTTCATTATAATCTTACTGTTCAAAATTTACAAGATTTACATCAAAAAAAGACGAGAAATGGAATAAAACGAATGATATACTCTCTTTAGAGTCAAGAAAAAGGGCCGGCGGAAGACCGGTCATTCTTACAAGGAGGTTTTAACATGGAAGTCAGAACAGCAGCTTCACCGAAGGATGTGAAGCACTACACAACGGACAGGCTGAGAGAAGAGTTCCTCGTTCAGAATCTGTTCCAGGCGGACAAGATCAATCTTGTTTACAGCCATATCGACCGTATCATTACAGGAGCAGCAGTTCCGGTAAATGAAAAGCTTGATCTGACCGCAGGGGACGAGCTCCGCGCGGAGTATTTCCTTCAGAGAAGAGAGATGGGACTGATCAACATCGGCGGCGACGGAATCGTTACCGTTGACGGAAGGGTATACGAGATCAATGCAAGAGACGGAATGTATATCGGAAGAGGCTCAAAGGACATTTCATTTGAGAGCAAGGATTCCGCAAATCCGGCAAAGTTCTATCTGAACAGCGCACCCGCACATGTAGCGTACCCGACTGTACACATCAAACCGGAAGGAGAGCCGGAAGAGGGTGTTGTGATCATCAAAGATGAGAACAAGGTTGAGTGCGGAACACTGGAAGACGCAAACCACAGAATCATCAATAAATACATCGTGACAAACCAGGTACAGAGCTGCCAGCTTGCCATGGGAATGACCAGACTGATGCCGGGAAGTGTATGGAACACTATGCCGTCCCACACCCATGACAGACGTATGGAAGTTTATCTGTACTTCGACATGGCTGACGATGCATTTGTCGTACATTACATGGGAGAACCCCAGGAGACAAGACACATCATCATGCACAATGAAGAGGCCGTTATCTCCCCGAGCTGGTCCATCCATTCCGGATGCGGATCCCGTGCTTACACATTCATCTGGGGAATGTGCGGAGAGAACCAGGACTACGATGATATGGACAATATCGCAAACAAGGATCTGAGATAAAACGAAAAGAAAAGGAGAGAAAGAACATGGTAAATTTTTCACTGGAAGGTAAAATCGCACTTGTAACAGGCGCTACTTACGGAATCGGATTTGCAATCGCAACTGCATACGCAGAAGCAGGCGCTACAATCTGTTTCAACGATATCAATCAGGAGAAGGTTGATATGGGAATGGCTTCCTACAAAGAGAAAGGCATCGATGCTCACGGATATGTGTGCGATGTGACAGATGACGAGCAGGTTAAGGCAATGGTAGCTAAGATCAACGAGGAAGTAGGCGTCATCGACATCCTTGTAAACAACGCCGGCATCATCATGAGAAAGCCCATGCTCGAGATGGAGGCATCCGAGTTCCGCAAAGTCATCGACGTTGACCTGAACGCTCCGTTCATCGTTTCCAAGGCAGTGATCCCGGGAATGATCGAGAAAGGACACGGCAAGATCATCAACATCTGCTCCATGATGAGTGAGCTCGGCCGTGAGACGGTATCTGCATACGCAGCTGCAAAGGGCGGCCTGAAGATGCTTACAAGAAATATCTGCTCCGAGTACGGCGAGCACAACATCCAGTGCAACGGTATCGGACCCGGATACATCGCTACACCTCAGACAGCTCCCCTTCGTGAGCGCCAGGCTGACGGAAGCAGACATCCGTTCGATCAGTTTATTGTATCCAAGACACCGGCTGCAAGATGGGGCAATCCGGAAGACCTGCAGGGACCGGCTGTATTCCTTGCTTCTGATGCTTCTGATTTCGTTAACGGACACATCCTGTATGTGGATGGCGGAATCCTTGCATACATCGGCAAACAGCCGTAATCGGACATATGTTAACAGCAGCGAGAACACACGATTACGGCAGACAGTCTGTTGACGGACTGGCAGAGCTGCTCAGGTCGGAAGGGATCGATGCGGCTCAGCTTGTCCTGCCAAAGGCATTCACAGAGATCAGTTCCTATGAGGAAGTGACTCCTGCTCTCCTGGAGCGGATCCGGCGGAATTTCGACGACGCCGGTGTCAGGATCCACATCCTTGGATGCTATATGGATCTGGGAAACCCGAATCCGGATGTGAGAAGGAACGCAGTAGAGACATTTAAGAAATGTCTGGCGTGGAAAAAGATCCTGGGAGCGTCCATCGTCGGAACAGAGACCGCCTATCCCCGCCTCAGCCGGGAGGAGAAGAAGGTCTGGTACCCGTGTATGATGGACAGTATCGCCCGCCTTGTAGAAGAGGCAGAGCGTCTGGATACGGACATGGCTCTGGAACCGGTGTACTGGCATCCTCTGGAGGATCTGAACACAACGGCGGCCGTGTTTGATAAGATGAACAGCAGCCATCTGAAAATGATCTTCGATCCTGCAAATGTGCTGGAACATCCCGAGATCGATCAGGAAGCATACTGGAAGGAATGGCTGGATACCCTTGGCGACAGGATCGAGGCAGTGCATATGAAGGACTTCGTGGAAGGCCCTCAGAAGGAATACTGTCCGGTCCTCCTGGGCGAAGGCGTGATCCGCTACGATACCATTATCCGCTGGCTGAAAGAGCATAAGCCGGACATCGTCATCGTGCGGGAGGAACTGGATCCGGCACATGCGTCAGAAGAGCTGGCATATATGCATCGGCTGTGGGAACGGTGCTGAGAATGGCAGAGTGCATTTTCGGATTGCCTGTGTATTCCTGTGAAGCCTGCAGATTACAGGCTGGATCATTTTACAGATATTGCGGTAAAAAATAAAATATTGCGCAGAAAAAGGAGGTTTGTGTCTGCAGACCTTCTTTTTTTGACGTGTCCGGAAAATGTCAGTTCGTGCAAGCAATGCACCCGCTTGCCAGATACACCCCATTCGTGATTTCGTACAAAACAGAAGAATATATCAGATGTGGGATGACTCCCGCCTCTATAGGCGGTGAGTGACAAATCAGTATCAGTGGCGGGTGTCAATCCCCCATCTGATATACGCTCCGCGAGGCTGCGCAGGGATTCGGAGATGTATTA
>DXCZ01000019.1 GCA_019115765.1 Candidatus Mediterraneibacter stercoripullorum
AGACGGAAATCTGTTCCCTTCATTCCGTGTCTCTCATACTCGATGAAATCAGACTGTTTCTTCTCGATCAGATAGTCGATACCGTAGAGAGCCACACGGCGGTAATCACCTACGATACGCCCTCTTCCGTATGTGTCCGGAAGACCTGTGATGATCTTGTTGTGACGCGCTTTTTTCATCTCAGGTGTGTAGACATCAAACACAGCCTGATTGTGTGTCTTATGATATTTTGTAAAGATCTCATGCAGTTTTTCACTCGGCGTATATCCGTATGTCGTACATGCCTGCTCCGCCATCTTGATTCCGCCGTAAGGCATGAATGCTCTCTTCAATGGCTTGTCTGTCTGAAGGCCTACGACCTGCTCCAGGTCCTTCATCTCCTCATTGATGTATCCCGGGCCGTATGCTGTCAGACCGGAAACAACCTCTGTCTCCATGTCAAGGACTCCGCCCTTTGCACGTTCTTCTTTCTGCAGTCTGGAGAGTTCTCCCCAAAGTTTATTGGTTGCCTCTGTCGGATCAGCCAGGAAAGATTCATCCCCGTCATACTGTGTGTAGTTATGCTGGATGAAGTCACGCACATTGACTTCCTCTTTCCAGAGGTGTCCTTTGAAGCCTGCCCACTGGTCAAAACTTGCTTTTGCCATCTGTAAAAACCTCCTCGTGAAATCTATTTTAAATGTTTCAGGGCAGTGCCCACATACGATGGCACTGCTGTTTTGTGGAGCCGGTCCGTAAGGTTCCCGGCCTCGTTCATGCGCTAGTATATCATCATGTTAAAAAAAAGACAAGCCTATTATTGATAATCGCTATCAAAAACAGGCTTGTACTTGATTTTGTACAAAATGCAGGCGCTCCGCCTATATATTGTATCCATAAAAGAACAATTCATTCCCTCTAACGTACTTTCCACGCACCTCCCGCTCATCTGCCAGATAGATGATCCGCTCCAGCCTTTCCCTTACGCTCAGTCCCTGGGGATGGGAAAGCCTGCTGTCATCCAGCACCACCGCATCGAATTCATACCCGGGTTCAAAGCTGCCGTTTTTCCCAAAGAAGGCTCCTCCTCCACGGGTCGCCATGTAAAACACTTCCTCCACGGTCAGAGGCTTCCTGCTCTCATCCTGCAGGCGCCATCTCAGCTTGGACCCGCGGACAGCATGTGCCATGGCGGCAAACAGGTTCTCCGTGCTCCCTGCTGCCACATCGCTCCCCAGCCCGACATTCATCCCCTCTTCCAGATAGCGCTTCACCGGCGCGATCCCGGAAGCAACATTCATATTGGACTCCGGGCAGTGGGCGATAAACACGCCCTTCTCTTTCATCCTGAGTATCTCTTCCTCTGTGCTGTGGACGCAGTGTGCCATGACTGCCGGACATTCTCCGCCGAAAAGCCCGAAGCGGTCATAAACGTCTCCGTAAAATCCCGACCAGGGACACAACTCGCTCACCCATCTGATCTCATTTGGATTCTCAGACAGATGGGACTGCGCCGGCAGAGCATATTTTTTCTGAAGCTCTCCCAGCCCTTCCAGCAGACGGTCTGTACAGGACGGCACAAACCGGGGCGTGAGGATCGGACCGGTATTCCTGTAGTCCCTGCTTCTCACCTCTTCAAGCCAGATTTCAGTCTCTGCAAGTGACTCTTCGGTCTCTTCGCGCAGCCCCTCCGGCGCATTCCGGTCCATATTGACTTTTCCCACCAATGTGACAAGCCCTGTCTTCTCCAGTTTATCCATCAGCATCATCGTGGCCGGTCTGTGGATGGTAGAAAAGACACACGCCCTGGTCACAGCGCTCTTTTTCATATTCTCCGCAAAAATGCTGTATGCCTTCCCGGCATATTCCATCTCCCCATACTTCATCTCCTCCGGGAAGGTGTATGCATCCAGCCAGTCCAGAAGCTCCAGGTCCATCGCCATCCCCCGGAAAGAATACTGGGGCGCATGGATGTGCAGGTCTGTAAGCCCCGGGATGATCAGACAGTCCCCGCAGTCCCGTACCGGATTGCCTCCAAGGCGGAAGGGGAGAGTCTGATAGATCCCGTCCACTTTTCCGTCTGCACAGACCAGATAGCTGTGTTCACAGATCTCCAGTTCATCTTTGTTCCTGCTGTATACAATATTTCCTTTTAAGATCTTGACTTCTTTTTTCTTCCATGAGTTTATTTTCACCACGACGCCTCCATCATCACTTCCACAACGCCTCCGCAGACCATGCCCTCGTCCTCTGCGGCATCCGAGGTCATGTCCACCCGGCACACCTGGAAACGGGGCTCTCCTGCGCGCATCATGAGCAGCGCTTTCTGCATGATCTCACTCTCCACGCATCCCCCGCCGATCGTATCCACCGTTGTCCCGTCCTCAAAGATCAGCATCTTCGTCCCAACGCTCCTGGGAGCAGAACCTTTCCGTGAGACGATCGTTGCAACCACCTTCTTCCTTCCTTCTTCAGATACAAGCGCTCCCAGCATCTCACCGGAATATCCGCCGCCTTTTTCCCGGCTGTTCTTTACCTGAATGATCTCCGCCATGACAGACACCGCGATCTCCTCCGGCGTCTCCGCGCCGATCTTCAGCCCGATAGGCGTGTGTACGGCATCCAGGGTCTCCCGGCTGATCCCGCTTTCCTCAAGCTGGTCTTTCACGATCGCCACCCGGCGCCTGCTGCCCATCATCCCCACATAGGCATAAGTTTTATGCAGGATATTTTCAAGACAGATGGTGTCGTATCGGTGTCCCCTAGTCACGATCACAAACCAGGAATCCGAATCCCCGTGTATACCTTCCAGTGCCTTTTCGAACGCCTCGCAGATCACCGTATCCGCCCCTGCCGCCCTGGCATTGTCCGCAAATCTCGGCCGGTCCTCGAGGACGGTCACAGCGAATCCCAGCATTTTTCCCATCTTTATGATCGGAACCGAGACATGCCCTGCGCCGCAGATGATCAGTTTGGGCTGTCTCCCGATGCGCTCCCGGAATACATCTCCTCCGTCTTCTTCTCTTTCTCCGGCATCCTGGAGACTGTTTCCCTGCAGAATCCTCTTTTCTCCGGCATGTACCCCTCTGAGCACCGTTTCCGTATAGATATCCCCCTGTTCGCTTTTCATCGCCTCTTTTAGCTGCCGGTAAAATCCACTCATCTTTTCTTTCTCCTTCCGAAGTCAGTTCTCTCCATGTCCACTTCCCGTGTCACTTCCGTCATCACAGTACATCGCGCTCCATTCGCAAATCCCCACTGTTACTTTCCATCTTCGTGCATTTTCCCGGAAAAGTCAAGCCCGGTCATTTCTGTGCCAGGGGTGTTTCATGAAAGATTTTTAAAAGTATAAGAAGATTGGATTTTATCGGGGGTTATACGTGTTATACAAATACGCGTATAACTCTCGACTTTTTATTCCTGTAGAGGTACAATGTCTATATAGTATAGGTATACTCCCCTATACAGAAAGGAGGACATTATGCCAGTAACTGAGAAAAAGTATCCGGATTGGGTTCAGAAGTATCGGACAAAGGGAACTACTGTGAAGAAAAAAGGAGATTCGTATTATCTCTATAAAAGGACATCCCGACGTGTGAAAGGGAAAAAGTATCCGCAGCCAGTCGATACATATATCGGCGTGATTACTCCGGAAGGAGTCATACAAAGTAATAAAAGAAAAATATCTTTAACAGACGCAGAAGTATGGGAATACGGATTTTCTAAAGCCGTCTGGGAGTTGTGTCCGGATGATTGGAAAAAACCATTGGGGGATGATTGGAAGGATGTACTTGCCATCATTCTTTTAAAACAGTCTCCAACCTCTTATATCCAGAAAACACGGATGATAAAAAAGGAATCGGATTTCCATTATCAGTTTGCAGCCCAGATATCCTCACTTTCCCGTAGGATCCATAAAAAATGGGGCATTGGATTGGAAGAATTACATCAGTTAGAAACAATCTATTTAGTGTGCCTGGATAAAACGGAAATCATTTCGAAAGTGAGTGAGGAGCAGCGGAAACTTCTGGAGAAAATACAAGTGGTGCTGGAAATGTGCTGAAAGAACATTTGTGACAGAAAAGCTGATCCATTATTTTAGGCAGATTCCGGATTACCGGTGCGACAGAGAGAAAAAACACGACCTTGCAGAAATGCTGGTATGTGTCACTCTCGGAGTCCTTTGTGGCCGGACGACGATCCGCAGGAGCCTTAAATGGTGTAGAAACCACCTGGAAGAGCTGCGGAAACATATGAAATTGAACTACGGGATCGCCCCGCCTTCCACCATTACCCGGATGCTGTCTGGGATTGATGAGGAATTAGCCTTGTATGCTTTTATGGAATGGATCGGTGAGATCGTGGACTCGAAGAATACCCATCTCGCTATTGATGGGAAAGCATTACGAGGCGCAGCGGAAAAGACGAAAAGCGGGACAGCACCGATGCTGTTGAATGTAGTGGAAACGGTCCGGGGATTGATACTTGCACAGCTTCCGGTCGCATCAAAGACGAATGAGATCACGGTGATTCCGGAATTGTTGAAACTTCTGGATATCAGAGGGAGCGTTATAACGATTGATGCGATTGGGACACAGACAGCAATCATGGAACAGATACATGAACAGGAAGGTCATTTTGTATTTACAGTAAAGAAAAATCAGCCAGACGCTTATGAGGAGATCCATACGTTCCTGGATAAACTGGAAGAAGAAGCGGAGAAAAAAGGGAAAAGTGAAACTCCAGATCCTGTTATGAAGGATTATCTTGGGAAATATGAAGAGATCAATCAGATGGAAAAAAATCGGGACAGAAATGAGTACAGGACTTGCCAGATATGTAACGATGCATCAAATCTGACAAAAAGACAAAAAGAATGGACACACGTTCAGAGTATTGGGCGGATCAGGCAGGTGAGGATTCCCGTTGAAAAAGACAGTCAAGGGAATGACATTACTCCGACAAAGGAAGAGTTTTTGAGAAAAGGCTCAAAAAGAATCCCCGTTCCTTCTGCCGAAGAGGGCGCAGGGAAAGATGTCCAGTGTACGGCACTGATCTCAGACCTTAACCTTACGGCAGAGGAACTGGGAAGCATAAAAAGAATGCACTGGTCAATAGAGAACCGGCTCCATCATGTACTGGATGACACATTCAGGGAAGATCGGTCTCCAGCCAAAAAGTCCCGAAACAATCTGTCGCTCATCAGAAAATTTACATACAATATCCTGTGTCTGGCAATGTACGAAACCGGTCTGACAAATATAATGACAGAAATGATGGACTGCTTTTGTGACAATGCCGCCTTGCGGGAAAAGTATGTGTTTCAAGGCATAGCCAGTCTGTATTGACTCTATAAAAGAATACCTCTGAAAAAAAGCCTTGTAAAGGGATATAAAGATAGTTTGCGCTTTTTACGTGATCAGCTTACCAGAAACGATATGAGAAATGTAATAGCAGGAGTGTAAAAGGTAGCAATACTCATGGATAGTTAGTTCATGAAACAACCCTGAGGGAAGATTTGATGGACTTGATAAAAATTGTTTGTTCCTGTATGCTTAACAGATAGGAGAGAATATATGCCGGGAATACCGGCGCAGGTATTCAGAGATGTATTATGTCAGCTAAAGCTGACCTGAATCCTGCGCCAAGACTCGTGAGCGAGTCTTGAATTGTGCGGCTGGGAAGGAGAAAAAATGTTATTTATATGTTATCCAAAATGCAGTACCTGTATGAAGGCAAAGAAATGGCTGGAGCAGACGGAAAAGGAATTTGAGATCAGAAATATTAAAGAGGATAATCCGACGACGGAAGAGCTGAGAGACTGGTGGAAGAAAAGTGGACAGCCACTGAAAAAGCTTTTTAACACAAGCGGAAAACTATACAAAGAGATGCATTTGAAAGAACGACTCCCTCAGATGAGCGAAGAGGAGCAGCTTTCCCTGCTTGGAACAGACGGAATGCTTGTAAAGAGACCGATTCTGGTGGATGGAGACAGAGTACTGATCGGATTCAGGGAAAAAGAGTGGGAGGAACTGGAACAGTAAGGAGGGCAAAATGGCAGAGTATATTCAGGGGGCACAACGTGTCCTGGACGAGGTGGAAAAAGCGGTCGTAGGTAAAAGAAATGTGCTGGAAAAGATCATGACAGCGATTCTGGCTGGAGGACATATTCTGATCGAGGATATTCCCGGAACCGGAAAGACAACGATGGCTCTGGCATTTTCCAGAGCCATGGGACTGGATGCGAAGCGGGTTCAGTTCACGCCGGATGTCCTGCCTTCCGATCTGACAGGATTTACAGTTTATCAGAAGGAGACCGGCGAGTTCGTGTATCAGCCGGGAGCTGTCATGTGTAATCTGCTTCTGGCCGATGAGATCAACCGGACGTCGCCAAAGACCCAGTCTGCGCTCCTTGAAGTAATGGAGGAACACCAGGTCACTGTGGATGGCGTTACAAGAAAGACAGGAGATCCCTTTATCGTGATCGCTACGGAGAATCCTGCCGGATCCGCCGGAACTCAGCTCTTGCCGGAGTCTCAGCTGGACCGCTTTATGATCTGTGTGAGTATGGGATATCCTACGATCCAGGAGGAAGTGGAGATCCTTAAACGCAATGAAAACGGAAGGGTTCCGGACAGCGTATGCCCGGTTATTGATGCAGACACGCTTCTGGCTATGCGCAGGGAAACTGCTGAAATCTATGTCCATGACAGGATATATTATTATATTGCAGAGCTGGCCAGAGCGACAAGGGAAAATGAGTGGGCTGAACTTGGACTGAGCCCCAGAGGGACGGTCGCTCTCGCATCCATGTCAAAAGCATGCGCGTATCTTAGAGGAAGAGCATTTGTCGTTCCTTCAGATGTATCGGAAGTTTTTCCATGTGTGGCTTCCCATCGGATCTTCCTTAATATGAAGGCGAAAGTTGGTCATGTTCAGGTGAGTGAACTGCTGCGGCAGGTACTGGAGAAAGTAGAAGTTCCTTCGTTAAAGACAAGGCGGCAGTGAGATGGTTGTGAGACGATTAACAGGATATCTGGCTGCTCTTGCGGGCATCCTGTATCTTTTCTTTATGTATAATGAGACTGTTCTGTCCGGTATCCTTGTTCTTGTGCTGATCTATCCGGTCTTTTCGATGTTCTGCCTGTTGAAAATGAGAAGGCGGGTCAGTACAGCTATGGAAAGGATTCCTCCGGTAGGAGAGAAGAATCAGCGGATCAGGGCCGGAATTGTAGTGAGAAACAGGTCGCGGATCTGGAACTGCCGTTATATTCTTGAGGTTTCTGCAGGAAGCCGGAGCGGGAGCCGGCGGGAGAGAAGCCGGATCCGTGGAACTGTGGGAGCGGCGGGAGAGACGACCGTGTGGTGTGGGTTTGAGACAGATATATGCGGGAATATTGAGGTGACTGCAGAGTATATCTGGATCTTTGATCTGCTGGGGGTTTTCTGTATACGCAGGAGGATCCATGAAGGACAATCGGTGAAAGTAATGCCGAAATTTGAACTCATGCCATTGGAGGTCACGAGAAAGACAAGGGAATTCCAGGCGGATTCGGATGAATATTCAGGAGAAAAAAGGGGAGACGATCCGTCTGAGATTTATCAAGTGCGTGAATATCAGAGGAGAGATCCTCTCAGGGATATCCACTGGAAGATGAGCGCCAAAGAAAATGTACTTATGGTGAAGGAAAAAGGGTTCCCTCTCGGATGCGTGGTGCTGATCTGGATCGATCTTCCGGTAAAAGAGAGTTCTCTGGCAGGCTTTTCCCGTGTTCTGGAGACGGCCGCCTCTCTTTCCGTCACTCTGGTCGAAGAAAAGTGCGTCCATATGGCAGCGTGGTATGATGAAAGAGGGGCGCGTATTGTGAAATGGCCGGTCCGGAATGAGGAAGACGCCTACGAGATGATATGGAGTCTGATGGATGCGGAATGTTATCGCGACAGGGAGAAAAAGCAGGTATGCTATGACGATGCGTTCCGTGGACAGGATTTCAGCAGTACTGTAGTAATCGACGGGCAGGGAAATATTATCAGGGATGGAGTAAAAGTGGAGCTGCTGCAGGTATGACAGGGAAAGCTGTACAGAAAGGACAGGAAGATATGTCGGGAAGGAAAGAAGCTGAGAAAAAGGGCTTACACAGAAAAAGGCAGAAGAAGATATCCGGACGTCATATTGTGCTGAAAAAACAGTCGGGGATCCGGATGCTCAAGGACAGAAGGGAGCAGTCCGCCGGTAATGACGGAGCTGCTCTTTTGGTCATCCGCACCCTGTGTGTTGTTTTCCTTGCTGCTGCATGGTGGAACGCCTTTCTGAATATCTTTACTGTTCCGATGCGCTGGGTATGGCTGGCGGCTGCCCTTGCAGCTCTGTCTTTTTTGACGGGGATTCTTCTGCGGTTTCCGGTGAGATTCCAGATTCTTGTATATCTGGGATTGACTGCAGCTGCAGCCTGGTGCGGAAGAGAAGTATTTCCGGAGCTTGTGCGATGTCTGATACAAAGCTTTCTTGATCGGATGTATCCGTCATCTGCTGAAAGTCTCATAGTTTCTTATATCCCGGAACAGTATCTGGGATTGGCTGCGGCTGCTCTGACGGCTCCGATGGTGCTGATCTGGCAGATCGTTCTGAAGAAAAAAAGAGGGAAGTTTCCCGCCGGATTTCTGATCCTTCTGCCGTTTATCCTGTCTGCATGTGCAGGGTATTTTCCGGATCTTGCTTCTTCCTGGCTTCTGTTGCTGACGGCAGGTGTATACTTTGCTGCTTTTTCTCTGGGAGTGGAATGCGCAGAGGGAACGAAAAGGAAAACAGGAGCAGGGCAGCTGATTCTTGTGTCGGCTGCTCTGGCAGTCCTGGCGGTGCTGTCGGTACGAGGGGGAATCCTGCTGGATGGAGGACGAGAGGTACCGGGAGGTGTGTACCAGAAGGCGAGGAACTTTATTACCGAGGAAGTGATCGGGCGGGCAGAAGAAATGATCATGGGAGAAAATGAACCGGAAGAGGAGACTCAGCCGGAAAACAGTTCCCCTGAGGATGATCCGGAGACTATTCCGGATCCGGACATGGAAGGGGATATGCAGGAGCCGGATTCGGAAGAATTTTCGGATGGTGATATCCCGGAGAATGTTTATACAGATGCTTTTGAAAGTGTGGATTTTGCCGGGACATCTTCCAGCGGAGGGGGCAGCAGCATGGACCGGCTCAAAGAGATCGGGAGATATACTCCTGATGATTCCGTGCGGTTTACCCTTACCTGGCCTGAGCGTCCTTCGGAGACAGTTTATTTCAGCAGCATGTACGGGGATGAATATACGGGAGATGCATGGCTTCCGGCAGAGGAGTGGCTGAAAGTCATCTGGTTTGCCGGCACCGCGAAGGCCAGAGACGCAGGGAATACTCTGCGGGAGGCGGCTCTGGAATATCCGGATAGTCTGGACCGTTTGGAACGGTTATGCAGGGAATGGGATACAAGTTCACTGGAAACAGTAGGAGAAGAAATTAATGATACATTCTCCAGACTGGCTGTGTATGATACGGAACCGGGAACTACACCGGATGACCGGGACTTTGCCGAGTATTTCCTGTTTGAGAACCACAGGGGATTCTGCGTCCATTTTGCTACAGCGGCCACGCTTCTGTACCGGATGTGCGGATATCCGGCTCTCTATGTAGAAGGATACGCTGTTCCGCCTTCGGCCTTCCATCTGACTGAGAACGGAGAGTATGAGGCAGTGGTGGACGGCACCATGGGACATGCGTGGTGTATGGTTTACAATGAAGAAACAGAGATGTGGGAAGTCAGGGAGCACACCCCCGGCTCCTCGGGAACAGCAGGGACGGAGGAGAATAACTGGGCCCAGGATCTGTCCGGTGTGACACGGGCGGAAATATTTTTCCGGACTACGCCGGGCAGGATAATCCTCACTGTATTTCCGATTCTTGCCGGAGCAGCGGGAATCCTGGCGATCCTTTATATTCAGGCGGCAGTGCGCCGGGGCGGGAGAAAGAGAAAGATGGCCCGCAGGAAAGAAGGAGAAGGTATCTGTACTATGTACAGAGAGATGACCAGAATGGCTGCACTGGACGGAAGAGACGTGGATATCCGTCAGCCTGTAAGCCGGAAAACACTTTCTTCCCTGAAGTCGGCCTGTCCGGAAATAACGGAAGATGACTGGGAGTGGGCATATGACTGTGTTATGAGGAACCTGTATTACTATCCCAGAGAGGACAAGGACTCATGGAACAGGATGCAGGAAATCTACTGCCGTTTTCGGCAGGGAATATGGGAAAAGCAGGGAATCGGTAAAAAACTGATCTTCCGGTTTATTTACAGCTTGTGATCCGGAAAAACAAGGGATGAAAAAGGATTGTATCCGTGTATACAATACGGAAATAAATTCTTGTATTCTCCCATTGCCATATACCGTATAATGATGCTATAATTCATAGTAGCGTTTTGTGCGATAAGCCCGGCAAGCGACTGCTGTGCTTGTACGAGCAGACATTTGCCGGGCAACGGACAGCAAGCAGCAGCGCTGCGAGCGGTGCGATAAGCCCGGCAAGCGACTGCTGTGCTTACACGTGCAGGCAGCTGCCATGTCTGCACGGACAAGAATTGTGAGTAGGTGACAGATTTGAAAAACAAGATCAAACGTTTTGCAAAGGGAGATTTTCACATCCCCCAACCGGAGATCATATTTCCAGAGACCCATATTACTATGAGGGTTGGAGAAGGAGAAGAATATAGAGGAAGTTTCTCGCTTCAGAACCAGGGAGAGGGAACCATCAGAGGTCTGGTGTATCCCTCTTCTTATCGTGTTCGTTGTGATGAACAGGGGTTTGATGGCAATCCGGTGAATATTTATTATACATATGACGGGACAGGGCTGGTCCCGGGGCATGTGGAACATGGGAAGTTTACGATCGTCTGCAATGGCGGAGAATTTGACATTGCATTTACTGCAGTGATCGAGAAGCCCTTTGTCATGACCAGCTATGGGAAGGTCCAGAGTCTGGAGGATTTTAAAAAGCTTTCCTTCCGGGACGGGGCGGAGGCGGTGAAGCTGTTCCGGTCCAGAGATTTCTATGAGATTCTGAAATACGAAGATAAGCGGATTCAGGCCCTCTATGATAATATGCGAAAATGGGAACTGGATCATCACGCGCTGGAAGAGTTCCTTGTGGGCTGCAAGCAGAAGGAGAAGATATTCCTATCCCTTGAGGAGGAGAGCCGGGCCTTCATGTCGCTTACAGAAGCGCGTAAGGAGACTTTCACGTTCAAGAAAAATACATGGGGATATCTTGAGATAGATGTCCGGACAGAAGGCGATTTTCTGTCTGTGGAGCATACCAGGATCACTACAGAGGAATTCATCGGGAATTCCTATAGACTGGAATATTTTATTACTGTAGACAGGCTTCATAACGGAAGTAATTTCGGAAGAATCATCCTTGAGACTCCTTATGAGAGCCTGACCTATGAAGTAGTAGTTGAGAAGAATATCAAGCGGGATGAAGACCATCGCGCCAATGACAGAGAATTTGCCGGGATCATACGGAATTATCTGAAGTATGAGGGCGGCAGCATGACGTTGGATGACTGGGTGGAGGATTCTCTTAGAAGGATCGGACATCTCAGAGAGTCGGACGGGAAAAACGAGATCTATCTCCTTGTACATGCGCATATCTGTCTGATCGGCGGGAAGATGGACGAGGCAAGGCTCATACTAGAATCATATAATTACAACAGATTTGCTATCGGCAAAGATGTAGAGCTCAGCTCGTATTATCTGTACCTGACCACGCTTCTTAGCAATGACACGATCGGACAGCGCCGTGTGGCGGAGGAACTGTCCCGGTCCTTCATGAAGCATCCCGACAGCTGGAAGATCCTCTGCATGCTGGTGGAGGTGGATTCCGAGTATAAGATATACAGTGAGAGGCTGCGGGCGCTTGAGAAGCAGTTCTACGAGGAAAGAAGCCGCAGTATCTGGTTCTATTTCCAGGCTTTCCGCTGCTTCCGCGAGAGGAGCTCTTCCTTGAAAAAGCTGGGAACCTTTGAGGTACGGGTGCTGCTTTTTGCTGTGAAGTACAAGCTTATGACAAGAGAGCTGGCTCTGTATACGGCAAATCTGGCGAGCCAGATGAAGCATTTTGACAGTCATCTTTATGATGTGCTTGTGCTTTCATATGGCATGTATGAGGAATCAATGATCCTCACTGCGATCTGTACGCTTCTGATCAAGGGAAACTGTATGGAGAGCAGATACTTCAAATGGTATGAGAAGGCAGTGGAGTCAGAGCTGAAGATTGCCCAGCTTTATGAATATTATATGTGGGCTGTTGTTCCGGATAATTTCAATAAGCCCCTGCCGAGATCTGTATACCTGTATTTTATGCACGGTAATACACTGGATTATCATAAATGTGCTTTTTTGTACTCTAATCTTATCACTTATGAGGATGAGACCAGTGAAATATATGCGCATTACAGAGATGAAATGGAAGCCTTCGCATGGAGTCAGCTGGAGCGCAGGAATATAGATGAGAGACTCCGCATCATTTACAAGAGATTTCTCTCAGAAGCTGCCATGAACCAGGAGCGGATGAAGGCTCTCTATGATATCTGCTATGCATACCAGATCACAACGAAAGTGCCTAATATGAAATTCATACATGTGATCGCAGAGGACGGCACGGTTACGCAGAAAGCACCTTATACAGAAAATGGTGCCAGGGTATTCCTGTATAATAAGACGGATCGTCTGGTGTGGGAGGCTAAGGATGGAAGGCATTATACAGATTCCATTCCCTATGAGAGCAAACGACTGTTTTATGAGCTGCGATATCTTGACATGTGCAGGAAATATCTGAGTGGGCTCAGAAGAAGGCGTGATGAAGCGGAAGATGAGGAACTGACGCTGGAAATCGTTCAGAAAAAGGGGCTGGAGAATTTTCCGGAGGAAGAGATCTTCACCCTTTGCAGCAGGACAATCAGGGAAAACAATTACGAGAATGACGATTTCCTGACGTATGTCTGCTTTGACCTGTTTAAGAAGCATCAGTATGATAAAGTGATTCTGACCTATCTTGCCAACTATTACTGCGGTGCTACTTTGGAAATGAAGCAGCTCTGGAGAGAAGCAAGAGATTATGAGGTCCATACTCATAAGCTGACAGAGCGGATCCTGACTCAGATGCTGTTTTCAGAGGAATTGTTCCAGGAGGCTCAGGTATTCGAGGAATATTATGCGGAAGGTGCATATTTCCGGCTCCAGCAGGCTTATCTGGCCTATGTATCAAGGGAGTATGTAGTAGAGGAACGGAAGATCAGCCGGAGCGTGATCGATATCATTTGCAGGGAATATGAGAAGGGCGAGGTCACTATAGATGTGTGCAAGATCGCCGTTCTGAAATATTATTCCACCAGGGAGTATAATTCCCAGACAAGGAAAACGCTCCGCAAGTTTATGCAGGAACTCTGCGGAAAACAGATTTATTTCCCGTTTTTCCTTGCTTATGAGAAGGACTGGCTTATCGAGCTCCAGCTGTGGGACAAGACGCTGATCGAGTATAAAGGCCAGAAGGGCAGCCGGGTCATGCTGTATTACCAGCTTCAGAAAGGCAAGAGTGAGGCGGTGGATTATTCGACAGAGGTCCTTACACCTATGTATGAAAATATATATGTCAAGAAATTTGTCCTGTTTGCAAATGAACAGCTGAAATACTACTTTAAGGAAACGATTGACGGCAATTCCTACCGGAGTGATAAAGAGACCTGTATCCGTGAGGTGACTCCGGGCGAACAGGGCAGGTATGGAAGACTGAACGATATCCTTCTGACGGAGGAGAAAAAAGAACGCGAGAGGAAAATGCGGGACTATGCCCTGGAGGATGCAGTGGCTTCCCACATGTTCCTGCAGTATTAAGGAGGGTGTCCTGATATGGGACAAGGCAGTATCATTGGATATGAAATAAATGAAAAGACATGCCAGATCAGTTATTATAATGATCAGCAGCTTGAGCCCGAGACTCTTGAGTCGGAATCCGATAATTACCAGATCCCGCTTATCATCGGGAAACTGAGAGACACGTGGGCTTACGGCAAAGAGGCGAAACGTCTGGTATCCATCAAGGAAGGATTCACGGTCACCAGGCTCCTGAGCAGAAGCCTGGCCGGAGACCGGATCGAGTTCGGCGAGGAATCCTACGATGCAGTATGGCTTCTCTCCCAGTTTATTCAGATGTCGCTTCAGCCGTTCCCTGAGATCGACGGTATTGTGTTTACAGTCCCGACTCTTACAGAGGAGCTGGCTCAGATGCTGCGGGGGATCGCAGTTCGTATGAATATCGACAAACGTCATATTTTTATTCAGGATTATAAGGAAAGCTTCTGTAATTATCTGTTTTATCAGTCCAAGGAACTGTGGCAGTATGACGCAGCGTTATTCTCCTGCGACAGAAATGAGATAAAGGCTTATATGTTAAGAAGGCTGAAACCGGGGTTGGGCGGAGGCAAGACCACGTTTGTGACGGTTGACGAGGTTGCCAGCGCCCACATGAAAGAACTGGCCATGGTTTATCCGGTGTTGAACGAAGACAAGGCAAAAGAAGCCGACGCAATGTTCTGCCGTTTCATCGAAGGGGTATTTGACAAGCGGATCGTATCCTCGGTATTTCTGACTGGTGAGGGATTTGAAAATAACTGGTACCCCAGATCGTTGAGGGTTCTTTGCAATGGCCGCCGTGCATTTATCGGAAATAATCTTTACAGCAAGGGGGCATGTTATACAGCCTACCGAAAGCTTTATATGCATATAGAGAATCCGGTTTATCTCTCAGAGGATAAACTGACAGATCAGATCACAGTGAATATGCGTGTCGACGGACAGGAAATGTGGTATCCTATCGTTTCCTGGGGAGCCCACTGGTATGAGTCCAATAATCAATGGGAAGTGATCCTGGAGGATGTGGAGGATATCGAGTTCCACATTGAATCTCTGATCCAGGGAAATGTGCGGACAGAGAAGATATCGCTGGACAAGTTCCCCAAACGGGCAGAGTATTCCATGCGGCTTCAGATCGAGACTCTGTTCCTGGATGAAAAGACATGTAAGATCACGGTCCGTGACGCGGGATTCGGGGA
This sequence comes from Candidatus Mediterraneibacter stercoripullorum, assembly GCA_019115765.1. Lineage (GTDB taxonomy): Bacteria > Bacillota > Clostridia > Lachnospirales > Lachnospiraceae > Mediterraneibacter > Mediterraneibacter stercoripullorum. The sequence goes on from DXCZ01000019.1 coordinate 15,123, forward strand.
CTTTTTCCTGCCCACTGATTTCCAGGCGGAAAAGATTATTCATTTAGGAGGCAACGATGGGAAGTTTAATTCTTTGTCATGATATTCATGCGACGCATCCATATGAGATTACCCGGATCCACTGCCGGATCTTTACGATAGAAGAGTTGTGTTATTATCTGTGCAACAATCTCTACCTGATCGACTATACGATCATGAATGAGCAGCTCTGTACCTGGCTTGACGAAGAATTGGGCATGACGGAGCTTGCGGGAAGCTTAAGAGATGTACTGAGACTGAAGGGTTCTGTGGAGAAATTTGTGCTGACTATTCTGAAAGCATCTAAGATCTACCGTGAGCCGGAGATGATACGGATCCAGAATGTGCTGGAACATCTGAAGAACCAGAAGGACATCGAGCGTCAGAAATATAAAGGGGACAACCTTCTTGAAAGCGGCGAGGTAGAGGAGGCGATCCTTGTATACCAGGCTATCCTGAATCAGGAAAAGGATGAGAGCGTAGACGAAAAGTTTTACGGGAAAATATACGCCGGGCTCGGAGCGGCATATGGCCGCCTGTTCCTTTATCAGGAGTCGGCCCGTATGTATGACCGGGCATATCAGATCTGTGGTGACAAGGAGCTGCTCAAGCCTTATCTGTATGCATCTTACAAATATATGTCAATGGAGGAGTACCATATCCTGATCACAAAGCATGATGACTATATGGAAGTAAATGCACAGATGCGCCGGGAAATTGATGAGATCCGCAAAAATCTTCAGGTTGATACCAGTCCTGTCCTCCTTGAAAAATGGAAGAGACAGCACCGGCGCAGCCACGGATAATCGGATTGACATAGCAGTACCGTTGTGTTAGAATACAACGGTACTTTATCGTGGTGCAGTGGCTCATTGATAGAGAAAAAAAGTAAATGCCGGTTCTCCGGCAGTGGGAGGAAGAAATGAAGAGAAAAGTATTAAGTGTTTTATTATGTGCCGGACTTGCTGTTTCTGTTCTGGCCGGATGTGGCTCAAATGACGGAGGAAGCACAGGCGGCTCTGATTCCGGCAGCGGTGATGCGGCGGAAAGCAGTGATATGCAGTATGTAAAGGACAAGGGTACTCTTATAGTAGGAATTACCAACTTTGAGCCCATGGACTACAAGGACGAGAGCGGCGAATGGGTAGGATTTGACGCTGACATGGCAAAAGCGTTTGCCGAGAGCCTTGGCGTTGAGGTTGAGTTCGTGGAGATCGACTGGGACAACAAGATCCTGGAGCTGGATGCCAGATCCATCGACTGTGTATGGAATGGTATGACGCTGACGGACGAAGTGACAAGCTCCATGGCATGTACAAATGCATACCTGAACAATGCTCAGGTGGTAGTCGTTCCCTCTGATGTGGCAGATCAGTATCAGGATGTGGACAGCCTCTCTGGATTAAGCTTCGCAGTTGAGTCCGGAAGTGCAGGAGAGGAGCAGGTCAGTGCATTAGGCCTTGAATATACTCCGGTGACCGCTCAGGCAGATGCGCTGATGGAGGTGGCAGCCGGCACTTCTGACGCGGCAGTGATTGACTCTCTGATGGCAGGCGCCATGATCGGAGAAGGAACTGCTTATGCAGATCTGACTTATACCATCGGCCTGAACAGTGAGGAGTACGGCGTAGGCTTCCGTCAGGGATCTGATCTTGCAGAGGAGCTGAACAATTTCTTCGCACAGAGCTACGAAGACGGAACCATGCAGGAGATTGCTGAGACATATGGAGTTCAGGCAGCGCTGATCGAGCAGTAATAGCCTGAAGAAAGAAGAAAATTATATGGAGTATATTTATGGAGCTGTGACATGGAACTGATAGAACGGATAAGAGAACTGATTGAAACGATAATCGTACAATTTCCTGTTGTAAGCCATTCGCTGAATATAGGATTCATCCAGACGCTGAAACTGTTCTTTGTGACATTGATCGGAGCGTTACCGCTGGGGCTGATTATTGCTTTTGGATCGATGTCAAAGTTCCGGCCTCTCAGTTATCTGACCAAAGTGATCGTCTGGATCATCCGGGGAACTCCCCTGATGATCCAGCTTCTGATCATCTATTATTTTCCGGGGCTGGTCTTTGATAAAACCGTATGGATCGGTGAGTCCGGCCGTTTTGTGGCGGCGTCGGTCGGATTTATTTTTAACTACGCATGTTATTTTTCAGAGATTTACCGAGGCGGGATCCAGGGGGTTCCGAAGGGACAGGAAGAAGCAGGCATGGTGCTTGGCATGACAAAGAGCCAGATCTTTTTCCGGGTTACGCTTCTTCAGATGATTAAGCGGATCGTCCCTCCGATGTCAAATGAGATCATCACGCTGGTAAAGGATACTTCTCTGGCGCGCATTATCGCACTTCAAGAGATCATCTGGGCGGGACAGTCCTTCCTGAAAGGATCTCAGGGAATCGCGGGACAGATATGGCCGCTGTTCTTTACCGCTGTTTATTATCTTATCTTTAACGGCGTCCTGACCGTCCTTCTGGGAAGGCTGGAGAAAAAACTGGATTATTTCAGGTAGGAGGCAGACCATGGCGATTCTGGAAGTAGAATATTTACATAAGAATTTTGAAGACACGGAAGTGCTGAAGGATATTTCTTTTTCTCTGGAAAAAGGGCAGGTGCTTTCCATCATTGGTTCATCTGGAAGCGGAAAGACGACTCTGCTCAGGTGCCTGAATTTTCTTGAAAAGCCCGGCGGGGGCAAGATCCGTGTAAACGGCGAGACGCTGTTCGACGCTGAGGATCCGGGGACCATGCGAGAGTCTGAGATCAGGAAGAAGAGGCTGCATTTCGGCCTGGTGTTCCAGTCCTTCAACCTGTTTCCCCAGTACACGGCTCTGGAAAACGTGATGCTGGCAAAAGAACTGCTGGCTAAGGCGCAGCCGGACTATAAGGCGAGGAAAAAAGAGATCCATAATGAGATCGAGGTTGAGGCAAAGAGCCTGCTGGATCAGATGGGACTGGCGGACCGGATGAACAACTATCCTCATCAGCTCTCCGGCGGTCAGTGCCAGCGTGTAGCGATCGCAAGGGCTCTGGCGCTGAAGCCCGATATCCTCTGTTTTGATGAGCCGACGTCAGCTCTGGATCCGGAGCTGACAGGAGAAGTGCTCAAGGTTATCAAAGGACTTGCGGATCAGGAGACGACGATGATCATCGTGACCCACGAGATGGCATTTGCCAGAGATGTTTCCAGTCATGTTATCTTCATGGACGACGGATGTATCCTGGAACAGGGGACACCTTTGGAAGTATTTGAACATCCGAAAGAGGAGCGTACGAGACAGTTCCTGTCCAGGTTCACCAACGGGTGATCGCCGGTCGCAGATGATCGATAAGAATAATAAAATAATCAGTGATATATATAAGCGGTACTTATGTATATTACACTGAGAAAATAATGAACTGGATGAGATACAGGGCAGGGGGAATGTTGATTTTCCCTCTGCCTTATATTATAATCGGATTTGGTTACATTAGTTTAAGATACAGAAGCCAGTACAGTGAATCATAAATGCAGGCATCAAACAGATAAGGAGTTAGTATCAGATGAATGATTTTGAGAAGACCTCTACCGGACTCGGAGAAGAGTGCGGGGTTTTCGGGGCTTATGATATGGATGGACATAATGTTGCCGCATCTGTCTATTACGGGCTGTTCGCCCTGCAGCATCGGGGACAGGAAAGCTGCGGCATCGCGGTCACAGATACTTTCGGGCAGAGGAAAGTCCTCTCCAGAAAGGGACTTGGCCTGGTCAACGAAGTGTTTGACGAGGATGATCTCGCCGGACTGAAAGGCAATCTCGGCGTTGGACATGTCCGTTATTCTACGGCAGGCGGCACCCGAGTAGAGAACGCTCAGCCCCTGGTGATCAATTATGTAAAGGGAACTCTGGCCATTGCTCATAACGGCAATCTGGTCAATGCCCTTGAACTGAGACGGGAGCTGGAGTATACAGGAGCGATCTTCCAGACTACTATTGATTCGGAAGTTATTGCCTACCACATTGCCAGAGAACGGCTCAATGAGCCGAATGCGGAGTCTGCGGTAAGAAGCGCCATGCGTAAGATATGCGGAGCATATGCGCTGGTGGTGATCAGCCCGAGGAAGATGATCGGAGCCAGAGACCCCTTCGGGCTTCGCCCGCTCTGTATCGGCAAGCGAGACAATACCTATTTCCTGGCGTCAGAGAGCTGCGCTATCGCTGCAGTTGACGGAGAGTTTATCAGGGATGTGCGCCCGGGCGAGATCGTCACGATCACAAAGGATGGGATCCATTCGGATATGAGTATGGCCCTTCCGGCAGGACAGGAGGCAAGATGCATCTTCGAATATATTTATTTTGCAAGAACAGACAGCACCATTGACGGGGTGAATGTGTATCATTCCAGGATCACGGCGGGCAGAGCTCTCGCTCAGTCCCATCCGGTGGACGCGGATCTGGTGGTAGGCGTGCCGGATTCGGGACTGGTGGCTGCCAGAGGATATTCCGAGGAGTCGGGCATACCGAACGGCATGGCATTCCACAAGAACAGTTACGTGGGCCGTACCTTCATCAAGCCAAAGCAGAGTGAACGGGAATCCAGTGTTAAAGTAAAGCTGAACGTGATTCCTGAAGTGGTGAGAGGAAAGAGGATCGTCATGGTAGATGATTCTATTGTCCGGGGAACAACCTGTGCCAATATCATTAAAATGCTGAAAAAGGCGGGGGCAACAGAAGTACATGTCCGCATCAGTTCGCCGCCTTTCCTTTATCCATGCTACTTTGGTGTGGACGTGCCGTCCAATGAGCAGCTGATCGCCCATTCACATACGACAGAACAGATCCGGGAGATGATCGGAGCGGATTCCCTTGGCTATATGGAAATAGGGAAGCTGAAGGATATGGTCGGCGACCTGAAGTTCTGTGATGCATGCTTTACAGGCCGCTATCCCATGGAAGTGCCTGACAAGGATATCAGTTTTGCCATAGAAACAGGAGATTATTGATTTCAAGAAGAAGAGGAGATTATTATGAGTAATGACCGTTATGTAAGCCCACTGTCTGAACGTTATGCAAGCAAGGAGATGCAGTATATCTTTTCTCCGGACAAGAAGTTCCGCACATGGAGAAGACTCTGGATCGCTCTGGCGGAGACAGAGAAGGAGCTTGGACTGAACATCACCGATGAACAGATCGAAGAGCTGAAAGCTCATGCAGATGACATTAACTATGATGTGGCAAAAGAGCGGGAAAAGGTGGTGCGCCATGATGTCATGTCCCACGTTTACGCCTACGGCGTGCAGTGCCCCAAGGCAAAGGGGATCATCCATCTGGGAGCTACTTCCTGTTATGTCGGCGACAATACAGATATCATCATCATGTCCGAGGCACTGAAACTGGTGAGAAAGAAACTGGTGAACGTGATCGCGGAGCTTGCAAAGTTTGCAGATGAGTACAAGGCTCAGCCTACTCTGGCGTTTACTCATTTTCAGCCTGCACAGCCGACTACTGTCGGAAAACGGGCAACTCTGTGGATGCAGGAGTTCGAGATGGATCTGGAGGATCTGGATTATGTGCTTGGCAGCCTGAAGCTGCTTGGTTCCAAGGGGACGACAGGAACTCAGGCAAGTTTTCTTGAGCTTTTCGACGGGGATCAGGAAACCATTGACAAGATCGACCCGATGATCGCGGAAAAAATGGGATTCAAAGCATGTTATCCTGTGTCCGGACAGACCTATTCCAGAAAGGTGGATACAAGAGTTCTGAATGTGCTTGCCGGAATTGCTGCAAGTGCTCACAAATTCTCCAATGATATTCGTCTCCTTCAGCATCTGAAGGAGGTTGAAGAGCCTTTCGAAAAGACACAGATCGGTTCTTCTGCCATGGCGTATAAGAGAAATCCCATGAGAAGCGAGAGAATCGCATCTCTTTCCAGATATGTGATGATTGATGGACTGAATCCTGCAATAACATCCGCTACCCAGTGGTTTGAGCGGACGCTCGACGACTCTGCCAATAAACGGCTGAGCGTACCGGAAGGATTTCTTGCCATCGACGGAATCCTGGATCTCTGCCTGAATGTGGTAGACGGCCTGGTTGTATATCCGAAGGTGATCGAGAAACATCTTCTGGCTGAACTGCCGTTCATGGCTACGGAGAATATCATGATGGATGCTGTAAAGGCAGGAGGGGACAGGCAGGAACTTCACGAAAGAATTCGTGAATTGTCTATGGAAGCTGGCAGAAATGTCAAGGAGAAAGGGCTGGACAACAATCTTCTGGAGCTGATCGCTGCGGATCCGGCCTTTAATCTGAGTCTGGAAGATCTGCAGAAGACCATGGATCCTGCGCGATATACAGGAAGAGCTAAGGAGCAGGTAGAGGGTTATCTGGAGAAGGTGATTTATCCGCTCCTGGAAGAAAACAGAGGGGATCTTGGCATTAAAGCAGAAATTAATGTCTAATGTTAAAATGATGCCGGGGCAAAAGATTACCAGCATCCCAATATCGGGAAATCCGTGGCATTGCACGGACAACTCAAAATAATGCAAAGGAATGTTGCATCTGATTGCGGCATTCCTTTTTCTCTGTTACTTTAACATGTGAAAGTAAATATGGAATATATTTCCATATGAAATGTGGTGAAGAAAGGACGGAGAGACAGGAATGGAACAGAGTGAATACCTTTATGATGAGTGGGAGACAGATAAGCTGCTGCATGTGTTTGGAAAAATCCTTGCAGTTCTGCTTATATTCTGTGTAGTGGTGGCAGGAGGGCTTCCGGAACGGATATACAGAGGTATGGAAGAGCTCCCTCTGGACGGAAAAGTAACGGGAATATGCGGAGCAGCTTCTGCATTCGGAATCGGCGATACATCTGTGCGGGATCATGTGAAAATGTTGTCGCTTCTCAGAGAGAAAGAGCGTGAAAATGCTTCTGCAATACTGGTAAGAGAAAAAGAAGGGAAGGATGAAAGAGCAGACGTATCTGAAATCCGGGAGGCAGAGGCGGCTGAGGAAAGGAATAATGCCTCGTCTGCAGAGATGACGATACCGGTCAAAGATGAAACTGCAGGATCTGTTGAAGTGATATCTCCGGAATCTGTGGAAAAGGAAAACATGCCGACGACAGTTATAGATCCGGATAATAATTATCAGGACGCAATAGAGGTGATTCCGGATACGGGAAATGAAACAGATATACCTTATGAAAGTGTACAGGATCCTTCGGATGAAACCGAAGACGAAACAGGGATTTCCAAGGACGAAGACACAGCGGCAGGTGAGAATGGAACAGCAGGCGGTTTTCTTGTAGATGATTCCGGAATGATCTGTGGTATTGCGGATGCTCAGGCTGTGGCGGTGGATGGCGTCTTGGCGCTTCCTTCGGAAGGGTGCAGTGGAATTGCTTCCGGTGCCTTTGCAGATGCTCCGGAAGGAATCATAGAGGTGCATATACCCGCAAATATTACGAATATCCAGCAGGGGGCATTCCTTGGGCTGAAGGAAGTATTGTGGTATGAGGTTCCTTCTACAACGGCCGGCTACAGCTCAGAGGATGGTGTTCTCTTTTCTGAAAACGGTTCCTGTCTTCTGGCGTTTCCGTCTGCAAGGATCGGCGCATATGCGGTTCCTTCCGGTGTGGAACGCTTTGCGGTGGATGCATTTTCCGAATCTTCTCTCAGCAAAATCGATATGCGTTCAGCTGAAGTGACGGATACAGGAAATGTACCGGACAGTATTGAAATTCTGCGTTAAGAATTGCCTTCAGTTTGTTGAACAATCCCCGGACTTGTTTTATAATAATGACATACATTCTCCTGTCAGGGAGATGTTAAGCCGGAATGTATAACGGGTTACAGGACTGTGCATGACCGGCGAAGCCATTACCGTATATGATATAAAAGATTCTGTCGACTGATCTTTTCAGCCTCAGAAAGGAGGGGATTTCATGAGAGAGAAAAATATGCTCCAGATTTTGAAAAACAGCAGCTATACCGTTGTACTTAGCGGCATTGGCATGATGCAGGAGAGCGGATATCCTCTGCTTCGTGACGGACAGGAGTCCTATGAGATCGAGGAAAAATACGGATATTCTTTTGAAGAGATATTTAGCAGCGGCTTTTATTCTGCGAGGAAAGAACTGTTTTTCCGATTTTATAAGGAAGTACTCCTCAAAGCTACCGAGATCGAGCCCGGGCAGGGATTCTATGACCTGAAAAAACTTCAGGATTTCGGCATGGTACATTCAATCATCACTAGGCGCATCGCAGGGCTGGAGGAGCGTGCCGGATGCAGCAATGTGATCAATATGAAGGGAACGGTATTTCACAATGTCTGCCCATCCTGCGGTCGGGAATATTCCGTGGAGTATATGAAGAACGCCAGGGGCGTACCTCTCTGTGAAAAGTGTATGGTCCCGGTCCGTCCGAAGGTATGCTTGTTTGGAGAGATGATCGACAACGGTATTATGACCAGGGTTGCAGAAGAGGTTTCAAGGGCAGAGGTGCTGCTGGTATTAGGCACAACTCTGCGTTCACCTCTCTGTGTGCAGATGCTGCAGTATTATACCGGGTCGAACCTGATCCTTGTGACGGACAAAGAACATTATACAGATCAGCAGGCGGATATCGTGGTTTACGGGCGATGCGATGAGTTTTTAAGTCAGCTGGTGGCCGAATATGAGCGTAATGGCTGCTAAAATATATACTGGAATTGGAGATTGAAATCAATGAGCAACAAAGTGAGAACAAGATTTGCACCAAGCCCTACAGGCAGGATGCATGTTGGAAATCTGAGGACGGCGCTGTATGCATATCTGATCGCAAAGCATGAAGGCGGAGACTTTATCCTTCGTGTGGAGGATACAGATCAGGAGCGTTTTGTGGACGGGGCTTTGGATATTATATACAGAACACTGGAGAAGACCGGACTGGTCCATGATGAAGGCCCTGACAAGGACGGAGGATACGGACCTTATGTTCAGAGTGAGCGGAATGCCTCCGGCCTTTATCTGAAATACGCGAAGCAGCTGGTGGAACAGGGAGATGCTTATTACTGCTTTTGTGATAAGGAGAGACTGGAGTCTCTGCGTACTTCTGTCTCGGAAGACGGGACGGACATTGTCGTTTATGACAAGCACTGCCTGGGACTGAGCAAAGAAGAGGTTGAGGCGAATCTGGCTTCAGGCAAGCCCTGGGTGATTCGGCTGAATGTGCCTAATGAGGGTGAAACTACATTCCATGATGAGATCTATGGAGATATTACAGTGCCAAACAATGAGCTGGATGATATGATCCTGATCAAGTCAGATGGGTTCCCTACCTATAACTTCGCAAACGTGGTGGATGATCATCTGATGGGAATCACGCATGTAGTAAGAGGAAATGAATACCTTTCCTCTGCACCGAAATATAACAGACTGTACGAAGCGTTCGGATGGGATATCCCGGTTTATGTCCACTGTCCGCTGATCACAGATGAAAACCATAAGAAACTGAGCAAGAGATGTGGTCATTCTTCCTATGAGGATCTGATCGATCAGGGATTTGTTTCTGAGGCGGTAGTTAATTATGTGGCGCTTCTCGGATGGTGTCCTTCAGATAACAGGGAGATCTTCTCCCTTCAGGAACTTGTGGAAGTATTTGATTACCATCATATGAGCAAATCTCCCGCGGTCTTCGATACAGTTAAGTTAAAATGGATGAATGGCGAGTATCTGAAAGCCATGGATTTTGACCGGTTTTACGAGATGGCAGAACCATACATCCGCGAAGTGGTCACAAAAGACTATGATCTGAAGAAGATAGCGGCTCTGGTGAAGACCAGGATTGAGATATTCCCGGATATCCGGGAGCAGATCGATTTCTTCCAGGAGCTTCCGGAATATGATATATCTCTTTATAATCATAAGAAGATGAAGACAGATCCGGAAAAAGCACTGAGCCTGTTGAAAGAAGTCCTTCCTCTTCTGGAAGAGCAGGATGATTTCAGCAATGACGCCCTCTTTGAGACACTGAAAGCTTATGCAGGAGAAAAGGGATATAAGATCGGATATGTGATGTGGCCGATCCGTACCGCTGTATCCGGAAAACAGAATACTCCGGGCGGTGCTACCGAGATCATGGAGGTGCTGGAGAAGGAAGAGTCCTTAAGAAGGATCCGTGCCGGCATCGAGAAACTGGAGCGATAGTCATGAGCTTAAATCAGGCGCAGAAGAAAGCTGCTTCTCACGGTGAGGGGCCCTGCCTTGTGCTGGCGGGACCGGGATCCGGGAAGACTCTGACGATTGTAAACAGGATCAGATACCTTATAGAGGAGAATGAGGTAAAGCCGGATCAGATTCTGGTCGTTACATTTACCCGTTTTGCAGCTTCGGAGATGAGATCCCGGCTTTGTTCCCTGATGGGACGCCGGGATCTTCCCGTTACAATGGGAACATTCCATGGGATTTATTATGGAATCCTGAAATGGGCTTACCGGATGGGACCGGAAAATATTCTCTCAGAAAATGAGAAATATCAGATTCTCAGAGGTGTAGTCGCAGAGCAGAAGATGGAAGTCTTTGATGAAGAAGACTTCCTGAAGGATATAGCCGCGGAAATCGGAAAGATCAAAAACAACAGACTTGATGTGGAGGAATTCGTATCAGAAAAATGCAGTGCTGATGCATTCCGCAATATTTACCGGGGATTTGAAGAGCGGAGAAAGAAGCTTCGGAAAATTGATTTCGATGATATGCTCGTTCTCTGCTATGAGCTGTTTCAGTCAAGGCCGGATGTGCTGGCCATGTGGCAGAAAAAGTTCAGATATATCCTGATCGATGAGTTTCAGGATATTAACCGGATCCAGTATGATGTGATACGCATGCTGGCGGCACCGGAGAATAATCTGTTCGTGGTAGGGGATGACGATCAGGCAATTTACGGATTCCGCGGTGCGGATTCCGGATTGATGTTCCGTTTCCTTGAGGATTACCCGGGGGCAGAACAGATCCTTCTGGGAGTAAATTATCGTTCTTCCGGAAATATTGTGAAGAATTCCCTGAAGGTGATCAGCAACAATGAAAAGAGATTCGAGAAGGATCTGAAGGCAGTACGTGAAAATGGAGCCTGTCTGCATGTGCAGGAACTGAAAGATCCGAATGAAGAGGCAGAATATGTTCTGGATGAGATATCAAAGAGGATACGGGATGGGGTTCAGCCGGAAAATATTGCTGTACTGTTCCGGATCCATACAGACGCCAGGCCGCTTGTTGAGATGCTTACAGACAAGAGACTGCCTTTTCAGATGAGGGAACATCTGCCGAATATTTATGAGCATTTTATCGCAAAAGATATATGTGCATATTTCAGCCTGTCTCTGGGAAGCAGAAAACGTCAGGATTTCCTGCAGGTCATGAACCGACCTAAGCGTTATCTCGGGAGAGACTGCCTCGCATCGTCACAGCCTTCCTTTGAGGAGATGAGGAAATTCTACTGTGATAAGGACTGGATGATGGACCGGATCGATCAGTTTGAGTGGGATGTAAAGATGTTGAAGAAGATGGCTCCTTATGCTGCGATCCAGTTTATACGCAAACGGATCGGGTATGATGACTATCTGAAGGATTACGCTTTTACGAGACATATCAATAAGGCAGATCTGACTGAGATCCTGGCAGAGATCGAGGAGGCGTCCAGACCGTTTCAAACGATTGAAGAGTGGTTTGATCATGTGCAGGAATATACGGAGGCGCTGCAGAAGAAGGAAAAGGAGAGAAGCACAGCCCGGGAAGGTATCCGCCTTATGACGCTGCATGCGGCAAAGGGTCTGGAGTTTGATACGGTATTTATCATCGAGGCAAATGAAGGGCGGATTCCATACAAGAAGGCCCGAACGGAGGCTGAGACAGAAGAAGAACGGCGTCTCTTCTATGTTGGAATGACACGGGCGAAGGATCTGCTGCGAATCTGCTACGTGAAAACGAAAAACGGAAAGGATTCGGATCCTTCCCGCTTTGTAGAAGAACTGCTGGATAACAGCTGACCGGCCCGATCAGTATGGATCATCCAGATCGATGTCGCCGAAAGCCTGTTCATCCATCCAGTTATTAAATGCTTCGGACGCGCGTTCAAATTCGTCGTCATCCAGGATGTTTTCAATCTCAGGCTCTGCATCTCCGCCGTTGTCTAAGAAACGGTAAAGATAAACAGGACTGTCGCTGCTGTCACCGCTTTCATCCATTGGAAGCAGTGCGATATACTGAGATTCTCCGGCCTCAAAGATTGTCAGCACGGAACATTCCAGTTCCTCGTCATTATCCAGTGTCAGTGTAACTGTGAGTGCATCTGTTTCGCTCATATGTTTTCTCCTTTCTTGTTAAGCTGATGTTAACAAATCACGGGTAAAATTGCAAGATGAACTTCATCGGGGGTTGATTTGGATTGCCGAACACTAATAACTTCGGCCGGCGGCTATTGACTTTCCGGTGAAACAAGGTAGAATGAAATAGGAAAACCAGATGGGGACAGGATGAGGAATAACAGATGAAGAGAAAGTTTTTTTCTGTATTGCTGACAGCGGCATTTACAGCTGCAGCTGTGGCAGGATGTAAGCAGAACGTAGGCACACCGGAAGATAATGCGGTTGTGGAGGAAACGGACGAGGACGAGGATCAGGACGAGGAGACCAGAGTATTTGGCTTCAGTTCGACAGATATGTCAAACCCTTTTTATGAGACGATTCAGGAGTCCGTCAGGACTACTCTGGAAGAGCAGGGAGACAGGCTGATCGTCACGGATCCGAAATCTGATGTTAATAAGCAGATCAGTCAGATCCGGGATATGATCGAATCCGGTGTGGATGCGGTGTTCCTGTGCCCGGCAGATGCGGAAAAGATTACTCCGGCTCTGGAAGCTCTCGATGAAGCAGGGATCCCTGTGGTGAATCTGGATATCCGTGTGTCGGAATCAGATCTGACGGAGGCATTTATCGGATCGGACAACACCAATGCGGGATATGTATGTGGCGAGGACCTGATTTCCCGCAGACCGGACGGCGGAAGAATCGTGATCGTGGAGAATCCTGAGGTGAGTTCTCTGAATGAACGAATCACCGGATTTGAAGAAGCGATAGCTGATGCGGGATTTGAGGTTGTGACCCGGATCAGTGTCAGCGATGATCTGAGTGGCATAAAGGCTGAAATGGATCAGATCCTTCAGAATGAAGATGAACCGATCGATGCGGTCATGTGCGGAAATGACAGGATGGCCCTGCAGATACTGGACTCACTGGAGGAAGCAGGACGGACAGATGTTCTTGTCTACAGTGTAGACGGATCCCCTGAGATCAAGAGTGCATTGAGTGATCCCGAAAGCCCGATAGCAGGAATAGGAGCGGAGTCGCCGATCAGTATGGGCAAGAATGCGGCAAGGACAGCAGAAGCAATATTGGACAGAGAGGATTATGAGGAAGAAATCTGCGTGGAAACTTTTTTTATCAACAGAGGCAATGTAGAAATGTATGGAACAGACGGCTGGCAGTAGGAAAGGACAGAATATGAAGAAAAAAAGTGGGTATCCGCAGCCTTTTGGAGCGGAAGTAGATAATGAGAGGGTGAATTTTGCGGTTCGGGTCCCTGGTGGAAAAAAGTGTGAACTGCTGCTGTACAGGGCAGGAAGAAAAGAACCGGCATACAGATTTGACATGCCGGAGGAAGAAGGGGTTGGTGAAGTAAGGTTTCTTGCTGTGGAAGGAATCCAGGCGTCAAGATTTGAATATAATTTTATGATCGACGGAAAAGTATGCGTAGATCCCTATGTGAAGGAGCTTGCAGGAAAAGAAAAGTTTGGTGTGAAACGTGATGTTCAGAAACATGAGATCCGCGGTAAACTTGTTCCCGAGGCATATGATTGGGAAGGCGACAAGAGACTTCACCTTCCGTGGAATGAAGTGATCGCATATAGCCTGCATGTACGTGGATTTACAAAGCATCCGTCTTCGAAGGCGGCACATAAGGGAACTTATCAGGGAGTGATAGAGAAAATCCCCTATTTGAAAGAGCTGGGGATCAATCAGATTCAGTGTATGCCTGTATATGAATTTGAAGAGTGTGAAAAGGGGAAGATTAATTACTGGGGATACGGTCCCGGGCACTTTTTCGCACCTAAAGAAGCATATGCTGCCGGCAGGAGCGCGGTGAGAGAACTTAAGGATATGATAAAGTCCTGCCACAGAGAAGGAATAGAGGTTGTGCTGGAGATGCCATTCTGTACAGGCATCCCCGCTCAGACAGCACTGGAATGTCTGAGATTCTATATGCTGGAATATCATGTGGACGGTTTCGTGGTGAATCCATATAATGTACCGTGGAATCTCCTTATTGAAGATCCTTTGCTTAAGGATATCAAGCTTATGAGCAAGGATGACGGGTTCCAGAATGTAATGCGGCGTTTCCTGAAAGGAGACGAGAATATGGTCAACGACGTGATGTGGGCGCTTTGCCACAACTCGGCCCAGGACGGAAAATGTAATTACATTACCGCCCAGACTGGATTTACGCTCTTTGATCTTGTTTCTTATGACAGCAAACATAATGAGGAAAACGGGGAAGATAATACAGACGGACCGGACTGTAATTTCAGTTGGAACTGCGGAGCAGAAGGACCAAGCAGAAAGAGGGCAGTTGTTGCACTGAGAAAGAATCAGATGATCAATGCATTTACCCTTCTTCTTACTGCTCAGGGGACGCCCTGTCTGCTGGCGGGAGATGAGTTCTTCAATTCCCAGAAGGGAAATAATAATGTGTATTGCCAGGATAATGAAATCGGCTGGGTGAACTGGACCAGGCTGAAGACAGATGATTCGCTTTTCAGATATATACAGTCGCTGATTGCTTTCCGCAAGGCGCATCCATGCCTTCATAAAGCAGAACCACTGAAAGGTCTGGACCGTACCGCGTGCGGGGTACCGGACGTCTCATTCCATGGCGAAAATGCATGGCAGGTCAGATCCGATTTCTCAAGCAGACAGCTGGGGGCTATGTATTCCGGCTCTGATGTGGATGATGATGAATGCTTTATTGCCTACAATATGCACTGGATCCCACATCCTTATGCCCTTCCTTTTCCGGGGAAGAAAAAGGCGTGGTATCTTGCGGCAGATTCAGCGGGAGGGATTCTGGAAGAGCCGGTTCTTCTCGAAGATCAGAAGAGTATGGAACTGTCAGGACGGAGTATAGCTGTACTGATCGGCAGAAAGAATGCTGAGGAAGCAGATCCGGAACCTTCCAGAGTGCGCAGAACCAAAAGAAAAAAGTCTAAAAAGCAGGATGATGTCAATGAAGGTGGCAGTATAAATGAAGGCAGTAAAACATTTCTGCACGATAACAAAGCATAAAATCCTTGTGATGAAGGAATGTTTCCAGGTGGGACTTTACAGACAGGGAATCCTTCATGATCTCTCTAAGTACAGTTGGACAGAATTTCGTGTTGGATGCAGATATTATCAGGGAAATAGAAGTCCAAACAATGCGGAAAGAGAGGCAAGAGGGTATTCCTCTGCATGGCTCCACCATAAGGGGAGGAATAAGCATCATTATGAATACTGGCTGGATTACAGCATGGATGGAAGCGGCAGGATGACCGGTATGAAGATGCCTGTGAAATATGTTGTCGAGATGTTTCTTGACCGAATCGCGGCAAGTAAGGTTTATAAGGGCAGGGATTACCGGGACAGTGATCCGCTGGAATATTACCGCAGCGGAAAGGCGGATGGCCTGATCCACCCCGAAACGCGGGACCTGCTCGAAAAGCTGCTGTGCATGCTGGCGGAAGAGGGGGAGGAAAAGACTTATTCTTATATCAGGCATCATGTTCTGAAAGATAAAGCACAGATTTCTGGTCAATGAGTGACTTTCGTGAAGATAAACTATTTTCAGACTGCTGTATGTATTCAGCAGTCTGTCTGCGTTATGGCACCGGTTCGAAGAATTAAGTTTCCAGATGTCTTCCTGAACGTATCTGCGGAAAGGAGTGATTTACAGAGGATAGTTGAGCTGGTTTTCCTGTATATTTTCCAGTACATCCTGGAGGTATCGTTTTGCCATATATCTTGCCATCGGAAGGTTCATATCCAGATAATTACCGCAGTCTCTTGCATGAGCGCCGGGAATCTCGCCCTCATATTCGGCGATGAAAGTAAACATCTCTTTCATAAGGGGGACGATGTCTCTGGAACTGTAGTCTCCGGTAAGAAGGAGATAAAAGCCTGTACGGCATCCCATAGGACCAAAGTAAAGCACCCGGTCCTTATACTCCCGGTGATTTCTGAGAAAGGTGGCTCCCAGATGTTCAATTGTGTGTACTTCCGCCGTATTCATGACCGGTTCATCGTTAGGACTTGTCATTCGGATATCAAAGGTTGTGATCACTGCGTCTCCGGCACGGTCTTTTCGTGAAACATAAAGGCCCGGTACAAGACGGATATGGTCAACTGTAAAACTGGTAATCTTCTCCATTTCCATAATATTATCAATCCTTTCATTTATGATCGGATCAGCATTTCGCTTTTCCGTTTCCCATTATAGCTGAAAAAAAGCAGTGACACAAGAGCCGGAAAATACTATACTTATATACGGATTTGTGATTTATTTTTCAGGAGGATGCAGATTATGATGCTATATATTGTAAGACACGGAGAAACTGAATGGAACAGACAGCACAAAGTCCAGGGGCATACAGATATTCCTTTAAATGATTACGGAAGGCACCTTGCCCGGGAGACTGCGGAAGGGATGAAAGATATCCGGATCGATCTGGGATATACGAGCCCCCTGCTGCGGGCAAAGGAGACAGCTCAGATTATCATGGGAGACAGAAAAGCGGAGCTGATCGAGGATGAAAGGATACAGGAAATCGGCTTCGGAAAGTATGAGGGAATATGCTCAGGAGGAAAGGAACAGACACCGGAAAGCATAGAATTCAACCGTTTCTTTACAGATACGGGGGATTATAGTGCTCCTGAAGACGGAGAGACGGTTGCTCAGCTCTATGAACGTACAGGGGAATTTCTAAATGAGATGTGCTGCAGAGATGACCTGGCTGAGAAAAACATACTCGTCTCCACCCATGGCGCCGCCATGACCGCACTTCTGAACAGGATAAAAGGAAACCTCTCAGTCGAACACTTCTGGAAAGATGAAGTACCCCCAAACTGCTCCGTAACCCTTGTAGAGATTAAAAACGGACAGGCAGAAATAAAAAAAGAAGGCATGATCTTCTACAAAGAAAAAGTAAAAAAATGGAAAACTGTCTGAAGGGATGTTGAAAAATCAGTCTTTGACACAGAGAAAACTTCCGATATAGATTGAAAATTGTAATCGACTAAGCAGACGCACGAATACAGGTGTTACTCCCGGCTCAGGACGCTTCGCTCTAATTCGCCGTCCGCAACACCTGTATTCGTGCTGTGAGTTCAGATATGTAATTTTCTATCCATATCGGAAGTTTTTCTTATGGTCAAAGATACTCTTTTTCGGGAGGCATCCGGGCGGATGCAGCTGCCGGCACGTACCTGGCCAGGATGCCATCTGAAAAGGCCAGGCTTCCGTTTTAGATAAAGTGAGTCCCCGGACAGGGCATCACGTGAGCAGAATATTCCGCGGGAGCGTTCCGAAAAGCATTTGCTTCGGATGTTAGTCGGAATCAAATGGAGTGTCTTTACACGAACATTTGGTTCCGGCGTTACATCCGGTCAAATCTTTGAGGTAGAGCGGAGCGGATTCTGCGATGTGATGCCCTGTCCGGGGACGGACCTTTATCAATATCCGAAAGACTGATTTTTCAACATCAGTCTTCTTCTTCTGTCTGTACGGAGTATGTCTGTCTCTTTCTTGCCATTTCATCGTTTTCCAGGTACTCGTCGTATGTGGTGATCTTATCGATGAGCTGTCCGCCTGGTACAATCTCCATGATACGGTTTGCGGTTGTCTGGACGATCTGATGATCGCGGGAGGTGAAGAGGATCACTCCCGGGAATTTGATCATTCCGTTGTTAAGAGCGGTGATTGATTCCATGTCCAGATGGTTGGTGGGCTCGTCGAAGATGAGGACGTTTGCCCCTGAGATCATCATCTTGGACAGCAGGCAGCGTACTTTCTCGCCTCCGGACAGCACTTTCAGGCGTTTTACTCCGTCCTCTCCTGAAAAGAGCATTCTGCCGAGAAATCCGCGGACATAAGTGGCATCCTTGTTTTCGGAATACTGGGTCAGCCATTCTGTAATAGTATAATCATTGTCAAATTCCCCGCCGAAATCCTTCGGGAAGTATGCCTGGGAAGTGGTGATTCCCCATTTATATGTTCCTTCATCAGGTTCCATTTCACCGATCAGGATCTTGAAGAGGACCGTTTTGGCTGTCTCATTTCCGCCTACAAATGCTACTTTGTCGTCGTGTCCCAGTGTGAAACTGATATTGTCAAGGATCTTTTCTCCGTCAATGGTTTTGGAGAGTCCTTCTACCGTCAGCACTTCATTTCCGATCTCGCGGTTGGGACGGAAATCAATGTAAGGATATTTTCTGCTGGATGGTTTGATCTCATCAAGCTGGATCTTTTCCAGTGCACGCTTTCTTGATGTTGCCTGCTTGGATTTGGAAGCATTGGCGCTGAACCTGGAAATAAACTCCTGGAGTTCCTTGATCTTTTCTTCTTTCTTTTTGTTGGCTTCCTTCATCTGGCGGATAAGAAGCTGGCTGGACTCGTACCAGAAATCATAGTTTCCGGCGTAGAGCTGGATCTTTCCATAGTCAATATCTGCAATCTGCGTACATACTTTATTTAAGAAGTACCGGTCATGGGAGACTACAATGACAGTGTTATCAAAGTTGATCAGAAACTCCTCAAGCCAGGCAATGGCGTCCAGATCCAGATGGTTGGTGGGCTCGTCAAGCAGGAGGATATCCGGGTTGCCGAACAGAGCCTGTGCCAGCAATACTTTTACCTTTTCAGGACCGGTCAGATCCTTCAGGAGCTTGTAGTGGAGATCTGTCTCGATCCCGAGACCGTTCAGCAGGGATGCAGCGTCTGATTCGGCCTCCCAGCCGTTCATTGTGGCGAACTCAGCCTCCAGCTCGCTTGCCTTGATGCCGTCCTCATCGGTGAAGTCTTCTTTGGCGTAGATCACTTCTTTTTCCTTCATGATTTCGTAGAGGCGGGCATTTCCCATGATCACTGTATCCAGAACAGGATATTCGTCATATTTGAAGTGATCCTGCTGCAGGAAGGAGAGACGTTCTCCCGGAGTGATGGCAACACTTCCGCTGGTGGGCTCCAGCTGACCGGACAGGATCTTGAGGAACGTTGATTTTCCAGCTCCATTGGCACCGATCAGACCATAGCAGTTACCTTCTGTAAACTTAATATTCACATCTTCAAACAGCGCCTTTTTTCCGACGCGCAGAGATACATTGTTTGCACTGATCATGATACATTTCTCCTTAAATAATACATTAAAACAATTCAGGGGTATGGGGGTCCGGAACAGAACGCTCCGTGACCTACCGCCTATATTACCAAGTAAAGAGGAAAAATGCAAGGCATAGAAAAAAGTGTTTTCGAAAGAATAAAAACGTTATATAATAACAGAGTACGGCGGCAGCGCGGAAGCACTCCGATAACGGTGTCTGTACGGTATGCTCTGTTAGTCCGCCGGAACAGCGACAGGCATTTCTGAATAGAAAGAGGAGATTGATATGGAGTTGAAAAAAGCGACAATCGTACTGGAAGGCGGCGCTACAAGAGGCGTGTTCACCTCCGGGGTTCTGGATTACCTCATGGAAAAGGATCTGTATGTGACAGACGTGATCGGCGTTTCGGCCGGCTCCTGCAACGCTGTGGGTTATGTTTCAAAACAGCCCGGAAGAACAAGAGACTGTATGATACCGGAAGATAAAAGTGGAAATTACTATTATGGATTAAGGGATTTTGTCAAGGAAAAGAGCGTTATGAATATGGATCTGATCTTTGATAAATATCCGAATGAGATCATTCCTTTTGATTATGACACGTATTTTCATTCAGATACGCGATGTGAGATTGTTACGACCAATTGCCTGACGGGAAAGGCAGAATACATGACGGAGAACAGCGACAGGGAAAGGCTGATGAAGATCTGCCGGGCCTCATGCAGTATGCCGCTGCTGACTCCTATTGTGAATGTGGACGGTGTGCCGTATCTGGATGGCGGTCTTGCCGATTCCGTTCCGATCGGACGGGCACATAAGATCGGCAATGAGAAGATCGTTGTGGTGCTCACGAAGAACCGGGGATATCGGAAAAAGGTCCCTTCGCCGGCCCTTCAGAAAATATACCGCAGGGCATATCGTTCTTATCCGGAACTGGTCCGCACGATCCTCCGCAGAAGCTTTGAATATAACAAGACGATGAATTATCTGGACCAGCTGGAGAAGAGAGGCGAGATATTTGTCCTTAGACCTCAGGTGAAGCCGGTGGCAAGGCTGGAGAGGAACAAGGAAACTCTGATGGCATTTTATGAACATGGATATAAGCTGATGGAGAGAAAGATGGACGATCTTCTTGCATATCTTGAAAAGTAGTTTATTAAAAAAAGAAGAAAAGAAGGGGGAGGAAAGGAAGAATGGGAAAATCAGAGCCTTTGGATTATACGCAGAACCGGGAAATGTCCTGGCTGAGGTTTAACCGGAGAGTGCTGGAGGAAGCAAGAGATGAGTCAGTTCCCCTGATGGAACGGATGAAATTTGTGGCTATTTTTACAAGCAACCTGGATGAGTTCTTCATGATCCGGGTCGGCAGCCTCTATGACATGGCTGCTGCAGACAGCAGGAAGATAGATCTCAGATCCGGAATGACGCCGGTACAGCAGCTGGAGGCAATTTACCGCACGGTTGCCCCGCTTTATAAAGAGAGGGATAAAACATATTCGGAGATCAAGAAACAGCTTCATCCGTATGGGGTATGCGGGCTGGATTTTAAAGAGCTGGAGCAGCAGGAAAAGAAGTTTGTAAAGAAGTATTTCAAAGAACAGGTGATGCAGGTGCTTTCTCCTCAGATCGTGGATGCCAATCATCCGTTTCCCCATCTTCTCAATAAAGAGATATATGTGGTCGCCAATCTGAAACAGGGAAACCGTACCATGATGGGAATCGTTCCTGTACCGCAGTATATTTCCAACGTCTTGTATCTGCCGGGACATGATATCCGTTATATTCGTATGGAAAAGGTGATCATGGAGTATCTGGATCTGGTTTTCGAAAAATACCAGGTATCAGATAAAAATTATATCTGCGTCACGAGAAATGCAGACATTTCACCGGGAGACGAAGCTTATGCGGACAATGAGGATTTCCGGAGCGTGATGCAGGAAACCCTCCATAAGCGGAGAAGGATGGCTGTAGTCAGACTGGAGACTGCCTATCCTCTGGAAAAGGAGATGGAGAAGTTTTTCTGTGAGAAGTTCCGGATCACGCCGGAGTGCATTTTCCGGACAAAGATGCCCATGAAGCTGGATTTTATCTTTGCCATCGCTGATAAAGTTCCGGAGTCCCTGAAAAGGGCTATTACAGATCCCCCGTTCTCGCCGCAGCCGCCCCGTATGGTGGGAGACGGCAGTGTGATGGCCCAGGTGAAGAAGCGGGATATACTTCTTTCCTATCCTTATGAAAGCATGGAACCCTTCCTGAAGCTGATTCGGGAGGCATCCACAGATCCGGACGTAATGACCATCAAGATCACTATTTATCGTCTGGCAAAGAAGGCAAGGCTTGTGGAATATCTCTGTGCGGCGGCGGAAAACGGCAAGGAAGTTACAGTCCTGATCGAGCTCAGAGCCCGGTTTGATGAACAGAATAACATCGAATGGTCTGAGAGGATGGAGGAAGCAGGATGCCGGGTCCTTTACGGTTTTGAAGGATATAAGGTTCATTCCAAGCTCTGTCTGATCACATACCGGAATAAAAATGATATCCGCTATATTACCCAGATCGGAACAGGCAATTACAATGAAAAGACGGCAAAAATGTATACAGATTACTCGCTGATGACCGGGAATCAGAAGATTGGAGAGGACGCCGCTTCATTTTTCCAGAATATGTCCATCGGCAATCTGGAAGGTGTGTATCATCATCTTCTTGTAGCTCCCGTTAATTTAAAACGGAGGGTCCTGGCACTGATCGATGAGGAGATCCGGAAAGGTGAGAACGGTTATGTCCTTATGAAAATGAACTCTCTGACAGATATGGACTTTATACGAAAAGTATCTGAAGCATCTCAGGCAGGAGTAAAGGTGGACCTGATCGTCCGGGGAATCTGCTGCATACTTCCAGGGATACCGGACCGGACGGAAAATGTCACAGTTACAAGTATTGTAGGCAGATATCTGGAACACCCCAGAGTTTTTGTATTTGGAAAGGGTACAGACGCGAGAGTATATATCGGATCCGCAGACATGATGACACGTAATACGGAGAACCGTGTGGAGGCAGCCTGCCCAGTCTGGGATGAGGAAATAAAGAAAAGACTTATTCATGACCTTCATGTGATGCTGACGGACAATGTGAAGGCGCGGGGAATGGAAATGGACGGTACTTATCATAAGAAAGATATAAACGGAAAAGCCGTCAATGCACAGGAAACATTTATGCGGGAAGCTATGGAGGCGAAAAGGCCCGAACCTGCAGCGGAAAAGACGAAAAAGAGAAGTATCCTGAGCCGTGTTCTGGGATGGTTCGGAAAAAAATAATAGGCGGAGGAAAAGAAAATGGAAAAACTGACAGTGAAGAAATTCGGAGTAACAGAGGGGGGAGACAGGTCTTATCTGTATGTGCTGAGAAATGACAAAGGGCTTGTCGTAACGGTGACAGATTACGGTGCTACCCTTGTTAATGTACTTGTACCAGATAAAAACGGAGAAATAAAAGATGTTGTACTTGGGTACGATGATGTGGCAGGATATGAAAAAAACGGAGGCAATCTGGGAGCTACCGTCGGGAGAAATGCCAACCGGATCGGCGGCGCTGCTTTTGAACTGAACGGCAGACGTTATGAGCTGGATAAAAATGATAACGGACATAATAATCTGCACAGTGGTCCTGACTATTACAATAAGAGAATGTGGGAAGTTACAGAAAATGGGGATGATCATGTAACGTTTATGCTCCATAGTCCGGACGGCGATCAGGGCTATCCGGGAACCATTGATATGTATGTGACATACAGCCTGGATGAGGATAATACCCTTACGATCCATTATGAGGCGGTACTGGATCAGGATACAGTGATCAATATGACAAACCACAGCTACTTTAATCTGAACGGCCATGACAGCGGGGATGTGCTGGAACATGTGGTGACTCTTGAGGCTGATGCCTTTACTCCGGCTGATGCAGAGTCTATTCCTACCGGAGAGATTCGCCCGGTTGACGGCACTCCCATGGATTTCCGCGGCGGACAGAAGATCGGAGCCCGGATCGATGAAGATTACGAGCCGCTGAACTTCGGAGGCGGTTACGACCATAACTGGGTGTTGAAAAATGAGGGCAGATTTGTTAAAGTAGCAGAAGTGTCCTCAGAAAAGAGTGGAATCAGGATGGAAGTTCTGACGGATCTGCCGGGTGTACAGATGTATACCGCCAATTTCCTGAATGGAGTTACGGGAAAGGACGGCGCTGTCTATGGAAAGAGAAATGCGGTCTGCCTGGAGACTCAGTATTATCCGGACGCTATCCATCATGAGAATTTCCCGGGACCGGTATGTAACGCAGGAGAAAAATACGATACACGTACCGCGTACCGCTTTCTGACGGAAGATAAATAAAATCAATCTGTACTTGTCCGGAAGAGGCCAGTGTATCTGGTCGGCAGAATTCCGGAAATCTGTACCGGAAAGAGAGAAAGGAGATTGGCGGATTCCCGATATCCGCGTCGGCCGGCAAATGGGAAAATCAGTATACATTGCGGAGAAGCCAAGTGTGGCTCAGGAATTTGCAAAAGCATTAAAATTAAATACAAGCAGAAGAGACGGGTATCTGGAGTCCGGCGAGGCCATTGTCACCTGGTGTGTAGGACACCTTGTGACGATGAGTTATCCGGAGGAATATGATTCCGCCCTGAAAAAGTGGAGTCTTCAGACATTGCCCTTCATTCCGTCGGAGTTCAAATATGAGGTGATCCCGGGAGTGGCGAAGCAGTTCAAGATCGTGAGCTCTATCCTTAACAGGGAGGATGTAGATACCATCTATGTGTGTACCGACTCCGGAAGAGAAGGAGAGTACATATACCGCCTGGTGGAGCAGGAAGCTCATGTGACGGGAAAGAAACGGCGCAGAGTGTGGATTGATTCCCAGACCGAGGAGGAGATCCTGCGGGGGATCCGGGAGGCGAAGGATCTGTCCGAGTATGACAACCTTGGCGCATCCGCCTACCTTCGGGCCAAGGAAGATTACCTGATGGGGATCAATTTCTCACGCCTTCTCACTCTGAAATATGGAAACAGCATCTCTTCGTATCTCCATACGAAATATGCCGTCATTTCTGTGGGACGTGTCATGACATGTGTCCTGGGAATGGTGGTGCGCAGGGAGAGGGAAATCAGAGAATTTGTGAAAACGCCCTTTTACCGGGTCGTCTGCACCATTGACGCCTCCGGACATGCCTTTGAAGGCGAATGGAGAGCTGTGAAAGGCTCTAGGTATTTTGAGTCCTTCGACCTGTATAAAGAAAACGGATTCAAGACCCGGGAAAAGGCCCAGGAGATGATTGATTATCTGTCAGATGAACAGCCCCTTACATGTACGATCCGGTCGGTAGAAAAGAAAAAAGAAAAGAAAAATCCGCCTCTTCTCTACAACCTGGCGGAACTGCAGAATGACTGTTCCAAACGTTTCAAGATCAGTCCGGACGAGACACTGAGGATCGTGCAGGAACTCTATGAGAAGAAGCTGGTTACCTATCCGAGGACAGATGCCCGGGTGCTTTCCAGTGCGGTGGCAAAGGAAATCAGCCGGAATCTGAACGGCTTGTCAAAGTATCCCATGGCAGCCCCTTATCTGCAGGATATCCTGGGATTCGGCAGCTATAAAAATCTGGTGAAGACCAGGTATGTCAATGACAAGCAGATCACGGATCACTATGCCATTATTCCTACCGGGCAGGGACTTGGGGCGCTGAGATCTGTGGCACCTGTATCCCAGAAGGTCTATGATCTGGTCGTCCGGAGATTCCTGAGTATATTTTATCCTCCTGCTGTATATCAGAAGGTTTCTCTGGTAACAGAAGTGAAAGGAGAATGCTTTTTTTCGGGATTCAAAGTACTGGCGGAGGAAGGTTATCTGAAGGTTGCGGGTCTGCCGCGCCAGAAAAAAGGCTCCGGCTCTGATGAAAAAGGCAATAGAAAGAGCGAAGCGGCGGAACAGAACAGTGAAAGCAGAGCAGAAGGAAAAGAGGAGACGGAGGAGCAGAATCTTGATACGGGCTTATTTGATATCATCAAAACCCTCCGGAAGGGAAGCTCTCTTCCTGTAAAGAGTCTGGATATACGGGAAGGTGAGACAGCTCCTCCAAAGCGGTATAATTCCGGTTCGATGATCCTTGCCATGGAAAATGCAGGGCAGCTTATTGAGGATGAAGAACTGAGGGCTCAGATCAAGGGGAGCGGGATCGGGACCAGTGCCACCAGAGCAGAGATCCTGAAAAAACTGATCCATATCAAATATCTGGAACTGAATAAAAAAACACAGGTTATCACGCCCACTCTGCAGGGAGAAATGATATACGATGTGGTAGATCATTCCATCCGGTCTCTGCTCAATCCGGAACTTACAGCCAGTTGGGAAAAGGGACTGACTTATGTGGCGGAGGGAACGATCACAGAAGATGAATATATGGTCAAGCTGGACCATTTCATTACCAGCAGGACAGAAGGCGTCAAAGGCCTTAATAACCAGTATCAGCTGCGGGCATGCTATGACCGTGCTGCCGCTTACTATAAGAAACCACAGGGCGGTTCCGGAGGAAAATCAGATCCGGAAAACGGCCGGGCCAAAACAGCCCGGACTAGAACAGGAGCACGGAAAAAGCAGGCCGCTGCAGACGGACAATAGGAAAGGAGATCGTTATAAATGGAAGCATTAACAGTAAAAGAACTTTATACCCTGGAGGAGACGATTGCAAAAGATATTTTTGAAGGAGTGACCTATCCATGGGAAGTCCTCCCGAAGATCAGCAGCTTTATCCTTTCGCTTGGCAGCACACTGAGCAGTGAAGAGTATGAGAAAAAGGGAGAAAACGTATGGATCGCAAAGTCTGCAAAGGTGGCGCCGACTGCATACATCAACGGGCCGGCTATTATCGGAAAAGACGCTGAGATCAGACACTGCGCGTTTATCCGTGGAAACGCCATCGTCGGCGAAGGCGCCGTAGTTGGAAACTCGACAGAACTGAAAAATGTGATCCTGTTTAATAAGGTGCAGGTTCCCCATTACAACTATGTAGGAGACTCTATCCTTGGATATAAGTCACATATGGGGGCGGGATCCATTACGTCCAATGTAAAATCCGATAAAAAACTCGTCGTAGTAAAGACGCCGGAAGGTAATATCGAGACAGGTATGAAGAAGTTCGGCGCCATGCTCGGAGATGAAGTGGAAGTGGGATGCGGCAGTGTCCTGAACCCCGGGACAGTGGTCGGAAGCCACAGCAATATCTATCCGCTGTCCTCTGTCCGGGGATTTGTTCCCGGCAACAGCATTTATAAGAAACAGGGAGAGGTAGTGGAAAAATTCTGATTTCACATCCGCTTTTCAAAGCCGCAGATCTGTAGTATGATAAAAGACAGGAGTGCGGCGGCAGTCCGCCGCACCCGGTATCGTGCAACAGATTGTCTGAACAGGCGCCGGATCATGGCGCAGCATATGACAGGAGGTTAGAACATGCTTGATGACAAATACGTAACAATGGAGATTGAAAAGGCAAAACATATTGCCCTCGTTGCCCATGACGGGAAAAAGAAAGAACTGGTAGAATGGTGCGACAGAAATAAAGAGATACTCAAATGCCATTTCCTGTGCGGAACAGGGACTACGGCACGTCTGATCGCAGACCGCACTGGACTTCCTGTGAAAGGATACTGCAGCGGTCCTCTTGGCGGTGACCAGCAGATCGGGGCCAAGATCGTGGAAGGACAGATTGATTTTGTGATTTTCCTGTGGGATCCGCTGGAAGCCCAGCCTCATGATCCTGATGTGAAAGCTCTGCTCAGAATTGCAGTAGTATATGATATTCCGATTGCAAATAATCTGGCAACAGCAGATTTCATGCTGAGCTCTAAGTACATGAACGAGCCTTACAGCAGAAAAATCGAGAATTATAACCGTGCGATCCAGGAACGGGTAGAGCGGATGGGGAAATAAATGAAGAGCGTACTGGAGGATTTTCCTTCACGTTCTGAAATTCCTTGACACGGGCATATGGCCCGTGTTATTCTTTTGTCGGATGCTTTAATGCTTTAAAGCGTTGCGCTTTAAAGTGAACAAGCAAAGAGCAGTTAACTAAGAGAAAGAGAGGAATAGATATGGGGATTAAGATTGCACTGCTTATTATATTTTTTGCCGTAATGGTGGGGGTAGGGATTTATTCCAGAAGACACGTTACAACGGTGGATGGATTTGTGCTCGGCAGTCGGTCGGTGGGTCCGTGGCTGACAGCTTTTGCATATGGCACATCTTATTTTTCTGCAGTTGTGTTTGTAGGTTATGCAGGACAGTTCGGATGGAAATACGGGCTTGCCAGCACATGGATCGGCATAGGGAATGCCGTACTGGGAAGTCTTCTCGCCTGGGTTGTGCTTGGAAGAAGAACGAAAGTCATGACGCAGCATCTCGGGAGCAAGACGATGCCGGACTTTTTTGGAGAACGCTACGGCAGCAAAGCACTTAAGATTACGGCTTCGGTGATTGTATTTGTGTTTCTGATCCCATACACCGCGTCAGTATACAATGGGCTGTCCAGGCTTTTTGAAATGGCATTTGATATTCCATATACATGGTGCGTGGTGGGAATGGCATTGTTTACAGCTGTATATGTCATACTGGGTGGATATATGGCAACGGCTATCAATGACTTTATCCAGGGGATCATCATGCTGGTCGGGATCGTGGCTGTGATCGCGGCGGTGCTGAATGGTCAGGGAGGATTTATGAATGCCGTATATGAGATGGCGCAGCTCCCAAGCGACGTAGCTGTTACACAAGGGCAGCCGGGGGCGTTTACCTCCTTTTTCGGACCTGATCCTCTGAACCTCCTGGGTGTAGTGATCCTGACATCACTGGGGACATGGGGACTCCCCCAGATGATTGGAAAGTTCTATGCGATCCGGGATGAAAAATCCATCAATACAGGAACAGTCATATCAACACTGTTTGCTGTCGTAGTGTCCGGAGGCTGCTATTTTCTTGGAGGATTCGGACGGCTTTTTGATAATCCGGCAATCTACGATCCGTCAACAGGAGCAGTTGTATATGACAGTATTATCCCTCATATGCTGTCTGCACTCCCGGACATACTTATCGGAATCGTAGTTGTTCTTGTGTTATCCGCCTCCATGTCCACGCTTTCATCACTGGTGCTGACCTCCAGTTCTACTATGACGCTGGACTTGTTAAAGGGCAATATTCTGAAGAACATGGGCGAAAAAAAGCAGATTGTAACCATGCAGCTTCTGATCGTATTTTTTATTGTGGTATCTGTTGTGATTGCCCTTGATCCGCCTACATTTATCGCACAGCTTATGGGAATATCATGGGGGGCTCTGGCTGGTGCTTTCCTGGCCCCTTTTCTGTATGGACTTTACTGGAAAGGCGTTACCAGGGCCGGCGTCTGGGCAGGCTTTATCGCCGGTGTGGGCATTACGGTTTCCAATATGTTCATCGGATTTATTGAGTCATCTATCAATGCGGGAGCAGTTGCCATGCTGGCTGGCCTGATCATAGTTCCGGTTGTCAGCCTGTTGACACCAAAGATGAAAAAAGAGACAGTAGAAGACATATTTACCTGTTATGATGAAAAGGTGACCATTACAAAGAAACGGTCTCTGGAGCAGGGACAGTCCTGACGCTGCAACGCAACAGCTCAGCCTCCGCCATTCGGAAAATCAGACTTTGTGTTTACCGCGTCTGCACCGCTGTTCTTCTCATACTCCGGCGCTTTGTTCATGGAAATGTTGCGGAAAAATGTGGAAAACTGACAAAATGTATTGAAAAAAATGCCAGAATTCATTACAATAAAACCATTGTTACGAGTTAACGGGGATTGTGATGATAAGGGATGGTAGAAGATGAAATTAAAAAGGGCAGTTACAGTGATTCTTTCAGCAGTACTTTCCTGCGCTCTGGCTGTTACTCCGGTCATGGCGGATGAAGTAGACGACCTGAAGGAACAGAAACAGCAGACAGAAAGCGAAGTAGAAAACCTTCAGTCGCAGCTGAACAGTATTATATCCAAGATCACGGAGCTTGAACGACAGCTTGTTCAGACCGGCGAAGAGATCACAAGGACACAGGATGATCTGGCTGAAGCGGAAAAAGAAGAAGAGAGCCAGTATACATCCATGAAGCTGCGGATAAAGTATATGTATGAGAGCGGGACGGGCATGGCATCACTGGAACGGGTCCTGTCATCCGGCAATATGGCAGGTCTGCTGTCGGAGGCAGAGTACTCTCAGCAGGTACATGAGTATGACCGCAGAAAACTTACGGAATATGCGGAGACAGTTCAGAAGGTAAAGGACCTGAAGGTGTCTCTGCAGGAGAAACAGAATGAACTGGAACAGTCTCAGACCGAATTTACAGCCCGCCAGGAGGAGCTGGACACTACACTGACAGATAAGAGTGCCGAACTGGCGGGATTGAATATCCAGATTGATGATGCGGTTAGAAAGGCAGCAGAAGAAGCTGCGAAAAAGGCGGCAGAAGAGGCTGCGCAAAAAGAAGCGGAAGAGGCCGTTCAGAATGCGTTGGAAGAAGCTGCCGACACCCAGAGTAAGCCGGAGAATTCAGATAAGAAGCCAGAGAGCGGAACAGGCAGCAGTTCACAGAACAGCAATACGGGAAACAGCGGAAATACGCATAACGGAAACAACAGCAATAACAATACAACGACACAGAAGCCGGACAGAAATGAGCAGGAAACTGTTACGCCTTCCGAGCCGGAACCTGAGCCGGAACCTGAAAAAAAGCCGTCTCAGAGTACACCTGTATATAATAAGACTAAGGGTGAGATCATTGTACAGGCAGCGTATTCCCAGCTGGGAGTGCCCTATGTATGGGGCGGCTCTGAACCGGGAGTAGGGCTGGACTGCTCCGGACTGGTCCAGTATTGCTACAGGCAGGCGGGCATATCTATTCCCAGATACAGTGGGGATATTATGTCAGAGGGAACGATTGTAAATGATCCGCAGCCGGGAGACATCTGCTGGAAACCAGGACATGTGGCGATTTACATAGGAAATGGACAGATGATCGAGGCACCTCATACAGGAGCGGTTGTTCGGGTTGCATCAGTAAGGGCTACATATTATATCAGATATTAACAACGAAATATAGAAGAGAGCAGCGACATTAGCACATAGAATTCATGTAGTTTTGGGAAAACAGATTACAATATGTGTGTAAAGAGAACTGCTCTCTTTGATTTTTTGCTTGTATTATTTGGAACTGTATGCTATTCTGAGTTCAGACAGTCTGACAGTCATATTATTTTATCAGATGTGGGATGATTCCCGCTTCCATAGGCAGTGAGTAACCAATCAGTATCAGTGGCGGGTGTCAATCCTCCATCTGATATACATTCCGCTAGGGTGCTGAACGTCCGGTGGACGTTCGCTTAGCGCCGACCGTAGTGGAACGAAGGGCGCAGAGATTCGGAGATGCGGAGATGTATTATGTCGGCTTAAGCTGACCCGGATATCACACCAAGACTCGTGAGCGAGTCTTGAATGTTTAGGGAGAAATGTTGTTGACATTTTGTGAAAGGTATAATAGTATATTAACAGATGCGAACAACTGTTCGAAAGAGAAGAAGGAGAATAAGCATGGCAAGTAATAACAGCAGCAATATGGAAGAAAAGAAAAAAGCGCTGGATGCAGCGATAGCAAAACTTGAAAAAGATTTCGGAAAAGGAGCAGTTATGCGGCTTGGGGATTCCAGTTCGCATGTAGCAGTGGAAACAGTACCGACAGGATGTCTGAGCCTTGATCTTGCATTGGGACTGGGCGGTGTGCCGAAGGGACGTGTGATCGAAGTGTACGGCCCTGAGTCAAGTGGTAAGACCACGGTGGCACTGCATATGATCGCTGAAGTGCAGAAGAGAGGCGGTATTGCCGGATTTATAGACGCAGAACATGCGTTGGATCCGGTGTATGCCAAGAATATCGGCGTTGATATAGATGAACTCTATATTTCTCAGCCGGACAGCGGAGATCAGGCGCTGGAGATTGCTGAGACCATGGTACGGTCAGGCGCGATTGACATAATCGTGATCGACTCAGTGGCAGCTCTTGTGCCGAGGCAGGAGATCGAGGGTGATATGGGAGACAGTCATGTGGGCCTTCAGGCACGGTTGATGTCACAGGCCCTCAGAAAGCTGACACCTGTGATCAGCAAGTCGAACTGTGTTGTTATTTTCATTAATCAGCTCAGAGAAAAAGTGGGCGTGATGTTTGGAAATCCGGAGACTACCACAGGAGGAAGGGCTCTGAAATTCTATGCTTCAGTCCGCATGGATGTAAGAAGAATCGAGACGCTCAAGCAGGGCGGAGAGATGGTTGGAAACCGTACCCGTATCAAGATTGTGAAAAACAAGATAGCACCGCCGTTTAAAGAAGCTGAGTTTGATATTATGTTCGGAAAGGGAATTTCCAGGGCAGGAGATATACTGGATCTTGCTGCGGGAATTGATCTGGTGAAGAAAAGCGGCGCATGGTATGCCTATGAGGGAGAAAAAATCGGTCAGGGCCGAGAGAACGCCAAGGCTTATCTTGAAAGTCATCCGGAGGTAATGGAAGAACTGGATCGGAAGGTGCGTGCCCACTACCATCTTCCGGGAGCAGATGGATCGCCGGATGCAGGATCATCATCAGACAGAAAAGATGAGGATAAGAAATCTTTAAAGGATCCGGTAAAAACAGAGGCCAAAGCAGCGGCGGCTTCCGAACCGGCCGGGGATCTGAAGCTTAAGGCGGATAAGGCATAATGATCATCACACGTGTTGAACCGCTGACAAAAACAAAATTCCGGATTTATATTGACGGGGAACCCGTGTTTGTCCTGTACAGGGGAGAACTGAAACGGTTCAATATTGCCGAAGAGGAAGAAATATCAGAGCAGACGGTAGAGAAGATCAATAAAGATGTACTGTTAAAGCGGGCAAAACTAAGAGCCATGCATCTGCTGGAAGATATGGACCGGACAGAAAAGGCGCTCCGCGATAAGCTGCGTCAGGGAGGATATCCTGAGTCAGCCATAGACGGGGCTGTTAAATATGTCAGCTCCTTTGGATATCTGAATGATGTCCGGTTTGCTGAAAACTTTGTGCTGAGCAGGAAAAACTCCAAGAGCCGCCGGGAAATCCAGGCACTGCTGGCCCAGAAAGGTGTTCCGGCGGACACGGCTCAGGCAGTATTGGAACAAATATATGGTGAGGATGGAGAACAGGCTTCGATCCGGCAGATTCTGAGGAAAAAACGGATGGATCCTGAGCGCGCGGACGAGCAGACTCTTCGAAAAATATATGGATATCTTGCAAGAAAAGGATACCGCTATGAAGACATCCGTCAGGTGATACAAAATGATTATCCTAATGCTTGACATTATTGTGAAAACAGTATAAAATTTAACTGTTGTATTTAAGTAATATGTACAATGAAAATTGAATAAGGAGGTGCTCCTGTGCAATTAAGTTTAGGCTTATGTATCGTAATTGCCGTGGCCCTCGCGATTATAGCTGCCGTGGTCTCACATTTTGTGACGGTTTCCAATCTGAAGAAGAATGCGGAAAGCAAGATTGGGAATGCTGAGGCAAGAGCGCGTGAGATCATCGATGACGCCGTAAAGGCTGCAGAGACGACGAAGAAAGAAGCTCTTTTGGAAGTAAAGGAAGAGTCCATCCGGACAAAGAATGAACTTGAAAAAGAGACAAAGGAAAGAAGAGCGGAACTGCAGCGTTACGAAAAGCGGGTGCTTGATAAGGAAGAAGCAGTCGATAAGCGGTCTGACGCAATGGAACGTCGGGAAGCAAAATTTACGGCAAAAGAAGAGCAGCTGCGTCAGCGTGAAGCCAAGGTTGAAGAGATGAGTCAGAAACGTGTGCAGGAACTGGAACGAATCTCAGGACTTACCTCCGAACAGGCAAAAGAATATCTGTTGAAAACTGTTGAAGATGATGTTAAGCATGACACTGCGAAAATGATCAGGGAGCTTGAAAGTCAGGCGAAGGAAGAAGCTGACAAGCAGGCAAAGGAATATGTGGTCAATGCCATCCAGAGATGTGCGGCCGACCATGTGGCCGAGACAACGATTTCTGTCGTTCAGCTTCCGAGTGATGAGATGAAAGGAAGGATCATCGGAAGAGAAGGAAGGAATATCCGTACCCTTGAGACTCTGACCGGCGTTGAACTGATCATAGATGATACACCGGAAGCGGTTGTATTGTCCGGCTTTGATCCGATCCGACGTGAAGTTGCTCGTATCGCACTTGAACGACTGATCGTCGATGGCAGAATCCATCCGGCAAGGATCGAGGAAATGGTAGAAAAGGCGCAGAAGGAAGTTGATACCATGATTCGGGAAGAAGGAGAAGCGGCAGCTCTTGAAGTTGGTGTGCCGGGTATCCATCCCGAACTGATCAAACTGCTGGGACGTATGAAGTTCAGGACCAGTTACGGACAGAATGCGCTGAAACATTCGATAGAGGTTGCGCAGCTTTCCGGGCTGCTGGCGGCAGAGATTGGACTGGATGTCAGAGTGGCAAAGCGTGCAGGACTTCTTCATGATATAGGAAAATCTATTGATCATGACGTAGAGGGATCACATATCCAGATCGGTGTGGATCTTTGCAGAAAGTACAAAGAGTCTGCAACCGTAATCAATGCTGTGGAAGCACATCATGGTGATGTGGAGCCTCAGACTCTGATCGCATGCGTGGTTCAGGCGGCGGATACGATTTCCGCGGCACGACCGGGTGCGCGCAGAGAAACAATCGAGACATATACAAACAGATTAAAACAGTTAGAAGACATCGCAAATCAGTTTAAGGGTGTTGAAAAATCTTTTGCTATTCAGGCGGGAAGAGAGATTCGTGTTATGGTAGTTCCGGAGCAGGTATCTGATGATGATATGGTGCTTCTTGCAAGGGATATTTCGAAACAGATCGAGTTCGAACTTGAATATCCTGGGCAGATAAAGGTGAATGTTATCCGTGAATCACGGGCAACAGAATATGCAAAATAACAGGAATGATTAACGAAAATAAGGCAAGGCCCCTGTCGGAAGACAGGGGCCTTTTCAAGGAGGTTGAATATGAGCGAGAAAAGTGAAAAAATCAAAAGACTGAACAGAGAGTTAAAATTTAAAGGTAAAATAATTGATTTCTATCAGGATACAATGGAGATAAACGGTGACCATACCGTTATATGGGACTTCATCAAACATAAGGGCGCTGCGGCTGTTGTTCCGGTGCGGGATGACGGGAAGATCCTGATGGTGCGCCAGTACAGAAATGCACTTGACCGCTACACTTTGGAAATCCCTGCCGGAGCTCTGGATGAAGCAGCGGAACCAGGGGCTGTCTGTGCGGCAAGAGAGTTGGAGGAGGAGACCGGATATCGCAGTGAACACCTTGAGTGGCTGATCAATCTGAGAACAACAGTGGCTTTTTGTAACGAAAAAATAGAAGTATATGTTGCAAAGGATCTGATCCCGTCCAGACAGCATCTGGATGAAGATGAATTTATTGAGCTTCAGGCATATACGATCGAGGAACTGAAAGAAAAAATCTATTCCGGCGAGATCGAGGACGCAAAGACGGTTTCCTCTCTTCTTGCGTATGATGTGAAATACAGGAACAAAGAATAAATCAGGTGTCCCGGCATATAATAAACTATCTTGTGAGATTGGAGAATCTGTAATGAGAATGTTTCGTTCCAGAAAGCAGCTGCTGGCTTTCTTTATGCCGGGATTTTTACTTGGGATCATTTATGTGAACTTCATTGCGAAGAGATATCTGGCGGAACCGGGGATTTTCAGTTCAGGGACTCTGGAACAGTTTCTGATGGTACATATATCGGCCGGTGATTATCTATGGTATCTTCTGAGGGTTCGAGTTGTGCCCTTTGGCGTGCTGGCAGCTCTGGCATTTACAAAAATGAGAAAGCTTTCTGTGGCTCTGTTTCTTCTGTGGACGGGCCTGTCTGGAGGAATTCTGATATCTTCGGCCATACTGAGCATGGGAATTCGGGGAGGCATTTTCTGTCTGATAGGATTAATGCCACAGTTTCTGATGTATGTTCCTGCATGCTTTGTTCTGATTTGGTACAGCTGGTCTTATCCGCAGAATCGCTGGAACAGACAGAAGATGGTGTTTGTCCTGCTGATGCTTTCCATGGGTATGATTCTGGAGATTTATGTGAATCCGATCATCGTCCGCTGGTTTATCGGCACGTTGTGATCAGAATGATCAGGAAGGCAAAATGAGAAGCCGGGGTACTGGCAAAGGATAGGATCCTCTGTCAGTGCTCCGGCTTTTTCTGGAAATACGACAGTACTGCAAGAGCAAGTATGGACTCCATGATCTGACTGGCAAGCAGCCCCAGGAGGTATCCCTGGATTCCGAGAAGCGGAATTATGAAGTAAACGCTCAGAATACGGACGGTCAGGCAGGATGTATTGATCAGAAAAGTAGCAGTGGTTTTGCCAAGTCCGTTGATCGTGCTGATCAGTGCCGTGTTTGTATAGAGGAAAGGGCAGATCCAGGCAAGAGTGAGAATAAACTTTCCGGCAGAACTGCTGTGGAAAACAAGATCCCCAAGCAGATTACCAGTCAGCAGGAAGCAGAGACAGCAGAACAGTCCCAGAATAAAACAGCTGCCGGCTGCTCTTGCTGTAAGCCTTTTGATATCTGCACGTGTTCCGGTGGAAACGGCAGTGGTGACAGCAGGAGTAAGCATAGTCCCAACCGAACTGGTAATGGCAGAGGGAAAAAGAATACAGGGAAGTGCCATACCCGTGAGAACACCGTATATACTCAATGCTTCGGAAGAACTGCAGCCGAACAGCCTGAGCGATGCGGGAATAGATGCTGCTTCAATACTCTGAAGCAGAGTAACAGCCGTGCGGTTGGCAGTCAGCGGTGCTGAGAGCATCAGGAGCTCTCTTGTATCCCGGTCCAGTGCAGAAAAGGAAGGACGGGCCATAAACATTTTCATATGTGAGAACGAACGGGCAGAATAGAAGGCAGATGCGAATTCTCCTGCGACAATTCCCACAACAGCCAGGTGAATGGATGGAATCTCACCGATTGACTTTAAGTAAAAAAAGAGAAGTATGACAGTTAATATCCGGGTACTCTGCTCTATGAGCTGTGACAGAGCAGGAATGCGCGTCTGCTGCATTCCAAAACTGCATCCGCATATACAACAGTGGACAGAAGCACAGGGAAGCGCGTAGGAAATAATTATCAGAAGTTCAACACACCTTTCATCCCCGAGAAATGAGTGGGCGATATGAGCGGCATTTTTCTGAATGATCAGTATCTGGATAAGGGAAAGAATAACAGTCACAATTATTGCGGCATACAGGATATTCTGAGCCTCGTTTTTCTTTCCAAGTGAAATTTTTTTCGCCGTGATGTGAGAAAGAGCGGTTTCAATACCTGCTGTTCCCAGTGAAAGACAGAGAGTATAAACAGGAAAGATCAGCTGATAAAGACCGACGTTTTCCTCACCGAAGGCATGACTTAAAAAGATTCGGAAGAAAAACCCCATGAATCTGCTGATCAGACCAGCCATGGTCAGGACCAGCGTTCCTTTGATCATTGTATGTTTTAACGTGTTACTTACTGTCATCAGAGTCTCCACTTCGGTATGCGCCTTTTTACATTCTTATTCTGTTTTCAGGCTTGACAGAACCGGATATGAATGATATCCTACAAAGGAAAATCCTAGTAAAAAACTAGGAAATAGAAAATCGCAGAAAAGGGTGAGACTTTGAAGCTTTCGACAAAAGGAAGATATGGGCTGAGGGCACTGATCGATCTGGCGCAGCACAGCGGGGAAGGTCCTGTGTCTATTATGAGTATATCGGAGAGACAAGATATCTCTGAACGTTATTTGGAGCAGCTTGTCTCTCTTCTGAAAAAAGCAGGTCTGGTTCAAAGTGTGCGGGGCGCTGGAGGCGGTTACAGACTTGCCAAAAGGATGGAAGAGATTTCTGTTGGCGATGTCCTTCGGGCGTTGGAGGGCAGTCTGAAACCAGTGGAATGCGCCGGGCTGGAACCGGATGGCAGATGTGCTGCATCTGACAGCTGTGTGACGAAATATGTGTGGCAGCGGATCAACGAGAGCATCGCCCATACTGTTGATGAGATATATCTGGATCAGCTGGTGGAAGAGAGCAGAAAAATGAATCCGGAAGGCACGAATACAGATCAAAGAGGATGCAGAAACTAGGTGTTTGAAGTGGAGGTACAGAAATGGAAAAAATGATATATCTGGATAATGCGGCGACTACAAAAGCGTCACCGGAAGTGGTGAAGGCGATGCTGCCTTACTTTACAGAACATTTCGGCAATCCGTCCAGCATTTACGGGTTTGCCGCGGCAAATAAAGAAGTAGTTGCAAAACAGAGAGAGATCATTGCCGGAGTGCTTGGAGCAAAGGTAAATGAGATCTACTTTACTGCGGGGGGGACGGAATCGGACAACTGGGCGCTGATCGCCACGGCAGAGGCTTACGGGGGAAAGGGCAGGCATATCATCACAAGCAGGATTGAGCATCATGCTATCCTGCATACCTGCGATTATCTGGAGAAGCGTGGATATGAGGTGACTTATCTCGATGTGGACGCAAACGGACTGGTAGATCCGGCAGATGTGGAGAAGGCCATCAGAGAGGACACCATCCTTGTATCCATTATGTATGCCAACAATGAGATCGGAAGTATCCAGCCAATCCGGGAGATTGGCGAGATTACAAGCAGGCACGGAGTGCTGTTCCATACGGATGCGGTACAGGCTTTCTGTCAGGTGCCGATCAATGTGGATGAGTGTCATATTGATATGCTCAGCGCCAGCGGGCATAAGCTGAACGGACCCAAGGGAATCGGATTCCTGTATATCCGGAAGGGCGTGAAGATCCGCTCCTTCATCCATGGAGGCGCACAGGAGAGAAAACGCCGCGCAGGAACAGAAAACGTGCCGGGGATTGTCGGACTGGGAAAAGCAGTGGAGCTTGCATCCGGATCTATGGATGAACGGGCAGAGAAGGAACGAGAACTCAGGGATTATCTGATCAGAAGAATCGAAGAAGAGATCCCATACTGCAGACTCAACGGCGACCGGGAGAAGAGGCTTCCGAATAACGTTAACTTCAGCTTTCGTTTTATTGAAGGAGAGAGTATGCTGATCATGCTGGATATGAAAGGAATCTGCGCATCCAGCGGATCGGCCTGCACATCCGGTTCTCTGGACCCGTCGCATGTGCTGCTTGCCATCGGGCTCCCTCATGAGATCGCCCATGGTTCTCTTCGTATGACGTTGGGAGCGGATACCAGGAAAGAAGATCTGGATTATGTGGTAGAGCAGCTGAAAGAAATCATTGAACAGCTTCGTGGCATGTCGCCGCTATATGAAGATTTTATCAGGAAGCAGAACAAGTGAAAGGAATATTAAACAAGAAAAAGCATCAAACATCAGATTAATTATTGAAGGGAAAATGAAGAAAACAGGAGGAAAAGATCATGTATACAGAAAAGGTAATGGATCATTTTCAGCATCCGAGGAATGTTGGAGAAATTGAGAACGCCAGCGGAGTAGGCACAGTGGGAAATGCCAAGTGTGGAGACATCATGCGGATATATCTTGATATTGATGAAAATCAGATCATCCGGGATGTGAAGTTCAAAACATTCGGGTGCGGTGCGGCTGTGGCTACAAGCAGTATGGCTACGGAACTGGTAAAAGGAAAGAACATCCAGGAGGCAATGCAGGTGACGAATAAGGCCGTCATGGAAGCTCTGGATGGACTCCCGCCGGTGAAAGTACATTGTTCTCTTCTGGCAGAAGAGGCGATTCATGCGGCGCTGTGGGATTATGCGGAGAAGAACGGGATCAAGATCGAAGGCCTGGAAAAACCAAAGTCGGATATCCATGAAGGTGAGGAAGAGGAAGAAGAGGATTACTGATGAGCAGGGTCGTTGTTGGAATGTCAGGAGGTGTGGATTCTTCCGTGGCTGCATATCTTCTGAAAGAGCAGGGATATGATGTGATCGGCGTGACCATGCAGATCTGGCAGGATGAAGATCGGGATATCCAGGAGGAAAACGGTGGGTGCTGCGGTCTTACCGCTGTGGATGACGCAAGGCGCGTGGCCGCTTCCCTTGGTATTCCATACTATGTGATGAATTTCAAAAAGGAGTTCCGTGAAAATGTCATCGATTATTTTACCGGTGAATATCTGAATGGGCGCACGCCTAATCCGTGTATTGCGTGTAACCGCTATGTGAAATGGGAGGCACTGCTTACAAGAAGCCTTGCTATTGGAGCAGAGTATATTGCTACCGGACATTATGCCAGAGTAGAACGGCTGCCTAATGGCAGATATG
The DNA here is from genome assembly GCA_019115765.1 of Candidatus Mediterraneibacter stercoripullorum. Lineage (GTDB taxonomy): Bacteria > Bacillota > Clostridia > Lachnospirales > Lachnospiraceae > Mediterraneibacter > Mediterraneibacter stercoripullorum. The sequence goes on from DXCZ01000019.1 coordinate 55,010, forward strand.
CGCTCCGGCGGTCAGCAACACTGGCGAAGGACCAGACATATGCTCTATATAACTTGACTCAGGAGCAGCTAAGCAGGACGCTGATGCCTGTAGGCGGCTACTCCAAGGATGAGGTCAGGCAGATCGCTTCGGATATCGGACTGAATGTGGCATCTAAGCCGGACAGTCAGGATATCTGTTTCGTTCCTGACGGAGATTACGCTTCTTTTATTGAAGATACTGTGGGAGAGAAGCTGCCGGAGGGTAACTTTGTTACTGCAGAAGGAAAGATTCTGGGAAGGCATAAGGGGATCATCCACTATACGGTGGGGCAGAGAAAAGGCCTGGGGCTTGCCCTGGGTTATCCGGCATTTGTGCTGGAGATCCGTCCGGAGACAAATGAGGTGGTGATTGGGACATATGAAGAGTCGCTGACCCGCACGGTCCGGGCGAACCGGCTGAACTTCATGTCTGTGGCGGATCTGGAACATCCGGTGAGGGTGTTCGCCAAGATCCGGTACAACCACAGAGGAGCATGGTGCACGGTGGAGCGGACAGGTCCGGATGAGATTACCTGTACCTTTGAAGAGCCCCAGCGTGCTGTGACGCCCGGACAGGCGCTGGTACTCTATGATGGAGAGTATGTGATGGGCGGCGGAACGATCCTGTGACAGAAGTACAGAGTATGTAAAAATGCAGCTTGCGGAGCAGGGATGTGGATAAATGGACAGAAACAGCTATCTTGTGGTATAAAAATACATTTTCTACTTGAATTTTTGTTTCTGGTTTAGTACAATTAGTCTAGTTGATGAATCTTTAACAATTACGCATTGCGGAGGGTTCATTGCCATGACTGTAGTACAGTCAAGAATTTTTAAAAACTTTTAGGAGGAATTAATCATGGCAGTAAAAGTAGCGATTAATGGATTTGGACGTATCGGACGTCTTGCTTTCAGACAGATGTTTGGAGCAGAGGGATTTGAGATCGTGGCTATCAACGATCTGACATCTCCGAAAATGCTTGCTCACTTACTGAAATATGACTCAACACAGGGCAAATATGCACTGGCTGACAAGGTTGAGGCAGGAGAGGATTCCATCACAGTTGACGGAAAAGAGATCAAGATCTATGCTGAGGCTGACGCTAAGAATCTTCCTTGGGGAGAGATCGGTGTTGACGTAGTTCTCGAGTGTACAGGATTCTACACAAAGAAAGAGAAAGCACACGCTCACATCGAGGCAGGCGCTAAGAAAGTCATCATCTCCGCTCCGGCTGGAAATGACCTTCCGACAATCGTTTACAATGTAAACCACGAGACACTGACAAAGGATGATGACATCATTTCTGCAGCATCCTGTACAACAAACTGCCTGGCTCCGATGGCTAAGGCTCTGAACGACCTTGTACCGATCAAATCCGGTATCATGTGCACGATCCACGCTTACACAGGCGATCAGATGACACTTGACGGACCGCAGAGAAAAGGCGATCTGAGAAGATCACGTGCTGCAGCTGTCAACATCG
>DXCZ01000020.1 GCA_019115765.1 Candidatus Mediterraneibacter stercoripullorum
GCGGATGCGGACAGCATTGCTGGGAAGCGCCCTTCCGAAAACAGCAGCGTCTTGTGCGGCAGCAATGATGGCGTTATACTTACGCAAAGCATAAGCTTCGCCAAAACGTGCGGTACTGCGGATGATATCCACAATGTCCTCTTTGGAGGCGGCAAGCATGTCCTCAGGAAGAGGATAAGAGCTTAACAGCTTTAAGGAAGACTGTGTGGTGACTTTGCTGAAGACCTTAGCGTAAGCGGGAAAAGATACTTTCAGTTCCGCAGTGAGCTTCAGGGCGACAGCAGACTGGAGGTCCTTGAAATAATAATAATCACGGACCAGGTTTCGCAGATCGACAACAGAATCATCCGGGAGGATGGAAGTCTTGAGAGAAACATTCAGGCCAACAAGGGCAGCCTTTTTTGAATCGAATTTATCATTATGCAGTTTCCTTATGTTGATGTTTGTGCTATTCTTAGTGATGATAGGATTAATGACGGAGCAGTCAAAACCCTTATCACGAAGGAAGCACAGGAGCGGGATGTGGTAGATCCCGGTAGACTCAAGGAAGCAGTGGCTTTTGAGAGAATACGTCTCTTGCGCTTCCTTTATTTTTGTGACAGCAAGGTCTCTGGACTTTGGATCCGAATGGACGATCTTAAAGGGCTTCCCGATAAAAGAACCGTTAGGGAGGGCGATAGACATCCAGGTAAAATCAGCGCCAACATCGAGGCCGACAGAGAGGTAAGAAGAAACGCTGTCAATGAGTGCAAGTAACCTTTTGTAATGCATAGTAAATATCCTTTCCGGCAGGCATCCATTACCATAAGGTGGATACACAACCTAGCGGCTTATACAGGTATAGCCTGAGGCTTCCCAACCAGCCAAACCATAAATCGCCACCGAATGGACAGACAGACTTTCTAAGAGGTTTCCCCGGCGGGAGGCCGGATCCCAAGGAGGAGTCGTCAATTGCCCTGCCTCAGTGATTATACCTCATGATCTGATCTGGTGCATCATGGAAGCCTCAGACACGGTAAGGAAGAATAACTTCTGATGGAGAGGGGAATCCCTCCTTCAGTTATTCATTTAGACTTTGTAACTATTAACCCGTAGTCATTATTGACTACACCATTATCATACTAGGAGGAATCAAAATGCGTAAAAATCTTGTGGCAGCAGATTATGTGGGGATCGTATCCGGACATGATGTGCCGGACAAGATGGAGAAATCCGGGTTCCACACTGTAAAGAGCGAATTCGTTGATGCCCCGGTGATCGAGGAACTTCCGATCTCTCTGGAGTGCAGAGTGGAGGAAATCAATCAGTATGATAAGACGCTTCGGATCGTGGCGGAGATCGTTAATGTGAGCGTGGAGGAAGAGATTCTGGACGGAGACGGGAAGATTGACCCGGAGAAACTCAAGGCTATCTCCTATGATCCGGCAAACCGAACCTATCTGAGAGTGGGAGAAAAAGTGGGGACGGCATTCTCCGACGGGAAAAAGCTGAACTAAGGAGCAGAGAGTATGAAGATCGCGGTTTTATCAGATACTCACGGACTTCTGAGACCGGAGGCGGCGAAAGTCATTTCGGAATGCGACGCGGTCATTCACGGCGGCGATATCAATTCGCAGAAGATCATTGATGAGATGAAAGCGGCGGCAAAAGAAGATGCGCCGATCTATATCGTGCGGGGAAATAATGACAAAGAATGGGCGGAACATCTGCCTCATCATCTGGAGTTTAAGACGGTTTGATCAGGACGTCACTCTGGCGATACTCCGGATCGAAGGAGATGCCTGCAGCGTGGAACGGATCGACATCGGGCATGAGACGCCACGGAGAAAAGTTCCGGAAAAAGTTCCGGCCCGGTTCTATGTTTTATGCTGAAGGCATCAAAAGGTGTTTTGCGCGTCTCAAAGTCATGCTCGCCTGTGCAGTCTCAGTCTGCATGGCTTTTTGACACTTGCATCATCATATGGCAGATGATCTCCTGGACAGCTTCTGCGCCGATCCCGGTATCCAGAGTGAGATCATAATTCCCTGAGTGTCCCCAAATTCGTTTGGTATAGTAATGATAGTTGTCTGAACGCCTCCGGTCCATCTTGCGGATCTTCTGACGGGCATCTTCTTCGGATAAGTTTTCGTTTTTCATGATCCGTTTTATGCGGTAATCTTCCGGTGCGTGGAGATAGACTTTCAGACAGTCTTTCCGGTCACGGAGAAAATAGTCCGCGCACCGCCCGAGGATGACGCAGTTTCCTTTCTCTGCCAGTTCGCGGATCACCTTTCCCTCTGATTCGAAGATAGCGTCCCTGGGCGCCTCCCGGGTATCTGAGTAGATATACATCTGGCTTACCAGGTCATAGAGAAGGCTGTTGGTCATATTTTCTTCTCTGTCTTTGACAAACTGGGGGGTATATCCGGTGGAACCCGCTGTCATCTGGATGATCTCGTTGTCATAGAAATCAAATCCGAGCTTTTCGGCAAGTGCTTTTCCGATATCATGTCCGCCGCTTCCGTACTGGCGCCCGATGACAATGACAGTATGAGGCGCGGAATCCTGATTCTCAGAAGGGGGCTGTGAAGTCTGATCCTGTCGCTTAGAAAGAACCCGCATTGCCTGATCCTGTCTGCTTTCGGATGCTGCGAAGAGCAGAGACGGCAGGAAAGAAAGCCACCTTCGTTGAACCGAACTCTGTCTTCCAGGTGGAAGAAACGGCGCGGACAAAGGATTCGCCCGGAAGCATCGCCACATTTGCAAGGACTTCTGTGTATACACCAAAGCCCAGGATCAAACATCCTATCAGCAGATAGATTACGGAAGAGAGATAGTTCTGCGGTTCGACAAAGAAGAGCATCACCATGGTCAGGTCGATGAAATATCCGAACAGGATTGAGATGGGGATTTGGAGAAGGTGTTCTGCCTTAAAGTTCCTGCGCAGGATGATGAGCTGAATCAGGATCAGCAGAAGGCTGAACGCGATCGTGAACTGTCCCAGCGTAAAAGGAAAGTTCAGGCTGAGCACATAGGGAATCGATGAGATCGGGGATGTACCCAGGTTCGCCTTTGTGATCAGGCTGACACCCAGAGAATTGATGAAAAGCCCGATCAGAAATATGATGTAACGCTTTAATTTTTCCATAGTTTATCAGTCCTCCCTCGAAGTGTTTGCATAGATCCGAAGAAACAGGTCCATGAAGGTTTTTCTCTCTGTTTCGGAAAGACCGCGGAATGCTTCCGCCTCCATTTCCGTGAATGCTGCGGTCACCAGTTCAAGCTGCTCTTTTCCCTTATCTGTCAAAAAAACATAGAGACTGCGGCGGTTCCCGTTCATCATACGGCGTTCCACAAGTCCTGCCTCTTCCATGCGGTTCAGAAGAGTAGTGAGCGTGCCCGGTTCAATGTGGCAGCCGCGTGCGATGTCCTTCTGGCTGGTACCGTCATGGTCGTTCAGATAATCGAGGACCTTTGGCTGCCCGATGGTCAGACCGGAGTCCTTCAGTTTTGCGAGAAGTTCTTTCTGGAACATGGAATGTTCCGCCATGATCAGATAATGAAATGTCGGGGACATAGTGTGATCTCCTTTCAGTTTCGAAGCAGTGTCTGCGGGCTTACGCCTGTTTCGTTCCGGTTACATGATCTCCGGATCAAATAAAAAATAATTTGAATAGAAACAGTTTGGATTCAAACAAAAATATTATAGTGATCAAAGAATGGATTGTCAAGAGTCTGTCATATCTGATATGATCGGAGCAGGAGGAATGAAGCGTATGAATGAGATCATAATTTACGGAAGCTGTTATGGGACAGCGAAGACTTATGCAGAAGCCCTTTCTAAAATGATCAACGTGGCGGCGGTGTCATATGACAGGGTTTCCGGTCTGGAACGATATGAAACGATCATCTATCTGGGCGGGCTCTATGCAGGGGGAGTCCGGGGAATGGCGAAAACCGTGAAAAAGATCCTGCCGGATACATGCAGGCGGTTTATCGTGATCACGGTAGGCCTCGCGGACCCTCAGGATGAGAAGAACATACGGAATATCAGGAACTCAGCCGGAAAGCAGATACCGGAAGTATTCAGGGGGAGAACAGAATTTTACCACCTGCGGGGCGGCATTGATTATCAGAAACTGAACCTGATGCACCGGACCATGATGAAGCTGCTCTATGATCAGGTGAAAAAACAGCCCCCTGAACAGTGGGATGCAGAGACGCGGGCTATGATCGAAACATATGGGAAAAAGGTGGACTTTGTGGACCTGAAAAGACTGGAGGAGATCGCGGAAATACTGGGGAGAAAAGCAGGATCCCCGGTTCTCTGTCCTGAGATCCGGGCTATGAAGGATACAGAATATCCGCTTCTGAAGGATTTCCTTTATGAGGCGATCTATGTTCCGGAGGGAGGGGCACCGCCGGACCGGTCGATCCTTGACACGCCCGAGCTCCGGGTTTACCTTTCCGGGTTTGGAGAATCCGAAAGCGACTGTGCTGCAGCGGCAGAGGTGCAAGGAAAGGTCGTCGGTGCCGCGTGGGCCCGGATCATGAACGACTATGGGCATATCGACGATGAGACGCCATCTCTTGCTATCGCAGTGCATAAGGAATACCGTGGGCAGGGGATCGGTAAGAAACTGCTCCTGTTCCTGATGTCCGCTCTGGAGGAAAGAGGGTTTGAAAGGGTATCCCTGTCCGTACAGAAGTCAAATCCAGCGGTAAGATTATATCAGAGAACAGGCTTTATAACTGCGGATGAGACGGAAGAAGAGTACATTATGGTAAATAACCTGACTATGTCTGCAGATGGTGCAGCGGTGAAAAGAAGGGGAAAATAGTCAATGATATTTTTTTGAGATTTGCAGGACACAGTGCTGGTCTGCTGCGGAAACAAGCGGTAAGAATGAGCAGAAAAACTGCCGGGAGTGGTTTCGCTCACCTCCCGGCAGCCTGCTGCATGTGGCTTATGATATCAGCAAAAAGTCTGGATCAGATCCCGTATTCTCTGTAAAGCGCTTCACGGTATTCCGGGTCAGCTGCGATCTTGATGATCAGATCATCTTTCTTTTCTTTATTCAGTATCATGATATTGATTCCAGATCATTATCGTCCAGAAATTTTACTGCGAAGACATAGAGTATCGCCTCCATCTTCTGAATATCTGTTTTAGGAAAATCTGTCTCTGAGTTTTTCAGTACCTGTATGCATTTCAGGATACGTTCTTTCTGACCGGTGTCTCCGCCCATGAGCGGAGAGAAGAGCAGGGGGATGATATCATCTCTGGTCAGCGCCCTGTCCGGATCTGCGGCCAGCTGCTCCAAGATCTTATCCGCATCTTCATCTTTCAGACGCAGAAGATTTATCCGGTAAGTATTGATCCCTTCCGTGATGCTGTCCCGGAGTTCTTTTACATTGGAAGAGCATATGACATAGGTTATGACCGGGGCATTATAAATCCTTGCTGTGGAAGCCTCGTATTCCCGGGACTGTTTTTTCTTTTGTTTTCCTGCAATATTACCTCCGTTTCCAGCGGCACAGGAACTGTCCCCATATCTTTATAATAACATACCAGCCAGCAGTCTGCTTCTTGTTTGTGTGAATTTTTGAAATATTTAATATGCTCATTGGATATCTGTCCGAACCGGACGTAGATAGTCAGATGAGTATGCTCGGGATGAAGAACACCCGGCATATGAAATGAAAATGGAACAAAGAGATATGGCTCAGTGCTGTGCGAAACTGCTGTCTTTGGATGACATGATAGCATGGAAAGAAGAGGACAAGCAACTTTTTGATGCACGATCTCATTGAAGGAAATGAACCGCATTGATATAATGAGGATAAGCGCTGCAGATATAAAGGAGAGGCGGGAAGGAGTGAAGACTGTGGGAATATTTGACAGATTGAGGAAAACAGGCAGAGATATCACGATCGAACAGCTGAAACAGGAACCATATGAGCAGAAATATTTTGAGGAATGCAGACTGATCTGGAAGACATATGTCCCAAGAGCGGGACAGTCGGAGGTGCTACAGGGTGAACTGCTAAGGGAGATTGAGAAGCTGCGGGAGGAAGCGCAGGGGAATGGAAACAGAAACTGGGACGGGGACTTTTCCTGTTTTTGTGACTTTATCAGAGAAACGCTCTGCAGCCAGCCGATATACGGCGCCCAGGAGAAGATACAGATAGAGCTGATCATGAGATTCCTGAAAGACTGCGGAGAATATTCTGAGAGATTTAGCAGCGGAAAGATTCCGGATGATGAAGTGGATATCGAGCGCATTGCGTATGTCCGGGACAACCTGTATGACCGGATCGCGGATGCGGTCGGGAAAATGCAGGCGGAGCATCCGGAACCAATCCTGTATGAGAAGAAGCCCGGGATCAGAAGATAGGGATATGACCGGCTGGACACAGAAATTCTGTTTGCAGATTTGGTGCTGTGTCCGGGGGGAAGCCATGAACCCATAATAGTGTGCAAAAGGAGAGAAAGGGTGGCACGTATAATGACAGACAGAGAGGTAAACACATTCCTGCCGTGGTTCCCGACAGAAACGATGGACGAGGCTGCACGCTTCTTTCAGGAAAGATTTGCAGATAATTACAGAAATCCTCAGGGCTATAACTATGCGGTATGCCTGAAAAAAGATGACCGTCCGATCGGATATGTCAATGTTCATATGGATGACAGTTTTGATCTGGGGTACGGCCTTGCGAAAGCATTCTGGCATCAGGGGATTACGACAGAAGCGGCATCAGCGGTCCTTGAGCAGATGAAGACGGACGGGATCCCATATGTCACAGCTACCTATGATGTTAAAAATCCGCGCAGCGGCAGCGTGATGAAACGTCTGGGTATGAAGTATCAGTATTCCTATGAGGAACAGGTGCAGCCGAAAGATATTCTGGTCACGTTCAGGATGTATCAGCTGAACCTGGACGGAGAGACAGAAAGGGTATATAAGAAATACTGGGAGAATTCAAAAGTGCATTTTATAGAAAATGGAATATAAAATGAAAATAACGGAGGTATAAAATGGATCTGAGCAAGTTTAAATGGACAAGGGAACCGGAAAGCTGGACGGTCAATAAAGACGGTACAGTGGAAATCGTTACAAAACCTCACACGGATCTGTGGCAGAGGACATATTATCATTTCCGCAACGACAATGCTCCTGTGTTTCAGATGGAGACAGAGGAAAAATATTTCAGTTTTATCGTTAGGACGGATTTTCAGGAAAGCCATCACAGATTCGACCAGTGCGGGATCGTCATGTACCTGGACAGCGAGAACTGGCTGAAAGGTTCTGTGGAATATGAAAATGACGAGTATCAGCATCTGGGCAGCGTAGTGACAAATGAGGGATATTCAGACTGGGCGACAACGGTCATAGATGCGTCGGTGAGAACAATGTGGTACCGTTTCAGCAGGAGGGAAGATGATTACTGCATTGAATGCTCATCGGACGGGATGCATTTTCAGCAGATGAGGATCTGCCATATGCATAAGGGCGGCGGAACGATCCGGTTCGGCATCTATGCCTGCTCGCCGGAGGATTCGTCTTTTAAAGCGGTGTTTTCTGATATGAAGCTGACGGAGTGCCAGTGGATGGCGCATGACGGGCAGCAGCCGGACGAAGAATGAAGAAGATAAAAACTAGGAATAAAGTTATCCTGCTGCTGAGCCTTCTGATAGTGGGATATATCGGAAAAAATGTGTTTGATATCTGTTCTTTCAGCACAAAAGACCAGAGACAAAAGGCAGATGTGGCGATCATTCTCGGTGCGGCGGCTTACAATGGAGAGGTGTCTCCGGTTTTCAGAGAACGGATCAATCATGGTATTACACTCTATCAGGAAGTCTGAGAGGGCATTTCAAGATCATACATAATGAGATTCAAAGCGGAAAAGGAGAAATATATGATTATCGAAGGAAACCAAAAAGAACTTGACGCAATGAAAGAGTTTCATAAAGGGAATCGTAAGGAGGGGCTGCGGCTGCAGGAGGAATTTGCTGCGGAGTTCCGGAAAGAATATAAAGACAAGGATCATTGCCCATGCAGGAAAGCCTGCCGCTATCACGGCAACTGTAAGGAGTGCGTGGCAATCCACAGGGCACATCAGGAACATGTTCCGAATTGTATGAGACCTCTGCTCAACAGGAAGATACGGATGCTGTCCGAGCTGACAGAACATTCTATCGCCAGTGAGATTGAACCTCCGAAAGAGGTGTTGAGAAAAGAGTTCCAATAGAAAGGAGAAGCCAAGATGCGTTGTCAGGAGGTTTAAATTTATGAAAAGAGTATTATTGGTATCCATGTTGAATAATGTCACAGAGCTTTTAAGAGAGATCGAGCCGGAATTGAAAGGAAAAACAGTGACCTATATCCCCACGGCAGCCATCGCGGAGGAAATCGAAGGGATGGCGGAGGAAGAAACCAGGCTGCTGGAATCGCTGGGATTGCTCGTTGATGAACTGGAAGTTTCCACTGCGTCTCGCGAGAGCGTGGAGGAAAAACTGACAAAAAATGATATGATATTTGTTGGAGGAGGAAACACGTTTTTCCTCCTCCAGGAACTGAAGAGATCTGGGGCAGATAAGATCATCATTCGGGAAGTAAACAAGGGAAAACTGTATATAGGAGAGTCCGCTGGCGCTATTGCCGCCTGCCCGGATATCGGATTTTCGGCAGAGATGGACGAGCCGGGAAAGGCGCCGGAACTGGCGGATTGTACCGGACTGGGGGTGGTGGATTTCTATCTGGTACCGCATCTGGGGCATCCGGAGATGGGACCCGGGGCGGAATCGATCATCGAAAAATATTCATCAAAATTGGATCTAAAGGTTATCGATGATCATCAGGCGATACTGGTTGAGGGCGATCAGGCGAGCAGATTGCCAAAGTAATGCCCAGAGGAAAAATTTGGAGAAAAGACAGGACATGGAGATCAGAAAAATAGAAGCAGATAAAAAGAAATATCTTTCTCTGCTCCTGCTTGCTGATGAGCAGGAAGATATGATCGACCGGTATCTGGAGCGGGGCGACATGTACGTCCTGGATGATGGCGGTGTGAGAGCGGAGTGCGTTGTGACAGATGAGGGGGACGGGATACTGGAACTCAAAAATCTGGCGGTAAGTCCTGACAGCCAGAGGAATGGGTATGGAAGACAGTTGATCCGGTTTGTGGCGGATACTTACAGGGACCGTTTTCGCGTTTTGCAGGCGGGGACCGGAGACAGCCCGGCGACGCTGCCGTTTTATGAGAAATGTGGTTTCCATCGATTCCATGTTGTCAGGAATTTTTTTACAGAAAATTATGACCACCCTATCTATGAGTGCGGAAAGCAGCTTGTGGATATGGTGTATCTGAAAATGGAACTGGAGAGGAGGCAGGGGGGAGCTTAGAAACACAGGCTTAGATAATGCCCCTTGTTTCATAGTAAAGGTAATGGTATAAGGAGAATTGCAATGTTGAATATCAGAAACGAAAAAGAATCAGATCATAAGATCGTAGAAGAGATCACAAGAAAGGCGTTTTACAATATGTACGTTCCGGGATGTTATGAACACTATCTCGTTCATATCATGCGCGGACATGAGGACTTTATACCGGAGCTGGATTTCGTGCTCGAGCTTGACGGCAGGGTGATCGGAAATATTATGTATACGAAGGCAAAGCTGACCGACGAAAACGGGACAGAGAAAGAAATCCTCACATTCGGACCTGTCAGCATCCTGCCGGAGTATCAGAGAAATGGATATGGGAAAATGCTCATCGAGCATTCTCTTAAGCGCGCGGCGGAAATGGGATATGACGCTGTGGTTATTTTCGGAAGCCCGGCAAACTATGTGAGCTGCGGCTTTCAGTGCTGCAAAAAGTATAATGTCTGCGTGGAAAAAGACAGGTACCCGGCAGCGATGCTGGTAAAAGAACTTAAGCCGGGCGCCCTGGACGGACGGGTGTGGTACTACTCTGACAGCCCGGTGATGAATGTTGACGAGCGGGAAGCACAGGCATTTGACGACGGCCTGGAGAAAATGGAGAAAAAATGGACGCCCAGCCAGGAGGCATTTTATATCATGAGCCATTCGTTTGTTGAGTAAAAGAGGAGAAGGGCGCAGATCATGATCGGTCTGCGCCTTAAGTATAAGACAGGACCTCTGTATTCAGATGCCATATTTTTTATAAAGAGTCTCACGATATTCCGGATCGGATGCGATTTTTACGATAAGATCATCTTTATTTTCTTGGCTGAGAATCAAAATGAGTCTGCTGTAACGTTCAGATGCTCTTTTCTCTCCCACTTCTATCGCATCATCCCATATCATCTGTCCGAGTTTTGTCATTGTGATCGCCTCCTTGATTAATTCTAATTCTTCGTTATCCAGAAATTTTGATGCCAGAACATACAGGATTGCTTCCATTTTCTGAATTTCATTTTTCTGAAAAGCAGATTCTGCGTTTTTAAGTATCTGTATGCAATGGAGAATCCGATCCTTCTGCTCAGAGTGCCCGCCCATGAGGGGAGCAAAGAGCAGGGGGATGATATCCTCCCGAGTGACTGCGCCTTCCGTTTTAGCAATGAGCTTCGTTAATACCTTATCTGCATTGTATTCCTTTAATTGAATGAGCCTTACGCGGTAAGTATTAATTCCTTCTGTGATGCTGCCCCGAAGTTTTTTTGCTTTGGAAGAACATATGACGTGGGTTATCACCGGAGCGCCGTATAGCCTTGCAGTGGATGCTTCGTATTCGCGGAACCGTTTCAGGTCTTCTTCGGAGATGGAGTCGCTCTCAAATTCAAAATGATAATAGGTGCCGTTCTCTATCTCGTAGAGAAAGTCTTCATACATGTGTCTTGCTTCAATTTCCACGAGTTCTGTGGGGGCAGGGCGGAGTGCCTTTTCTTTGATTCCGAGGCAATGGATCAGTTCATCTCCGAAGTAAGCGGCAGCAGATTTCAGCACCAGATCTTCGGAATGGACAAACGAGTTTTTTCTTTTGTTATCCTGCAATATTACCTCCGTTTCCAGCGGCACAGGAACTGTCTCCATATCATTATAATAGCATACACGACAGCAGTTTGCTTTTGATATTTTGCGAATCATGAAATATTTAAAGGTTACAGCTCTCTTGAGTTTATTCATTGGATATCTGTCCGAAGCGGACGGCGATATTCAGATGAGGAAGTTCCGGATATCTGGCATCCGGGATATGAAATAAAAATGGATCACATCAGATATGGCGGCAGTACCGTGCAAAACTGCTGTCTGTGGATAATATGATAGCATGGGCAGCAGACAAAGACAATGGAAATTTGTCCGCTGCGGCATTGATGGTCATTGAAGGGGAGCAGAATCGCTGATATAATGAGGATACTAAATTAAATTTCTGAGGGAGTGAAAAATGATAGAAAGAGAACAAAATGGAGGGCAATATTTTACAAATGAGATCACTATGAACGAGTATACGCTCCGGGAAATCTTATTTGCTATCTGGAAGTACGAAGCAGGCAGAAATAAGCTGCCGATCGTGATCTATTTACTGGCAGTATTTGCTCCTGCAGTTTATGCGCTGGTGACAGGCAACGAGGACTATATGCTGCTGATGGGAGTGATCGGTCTGGGAGGTTTAGTCTGTCTGTTCATATATGTCGTGATCATCGCATGGATCGGAGCGAAAAAACGGGAAAAAATATTGAGGCAGACGGATTTGATTTTCTGGCTCTGAAGGACGGAGAAGCTTTTGTCGGGTTTATGACTGTCATGACTTTTGAAAATCTTGCCTATCCGTTCTTTTTGTCAATCGACCCATCCTGCCGTTCAAAAGGTTATGGGGGCCGCGCTATCGAAACATTGAAAGCGCAATATCCTGGGAAGAAGCAGGTGGTAGATTTTGAAATGCTGGATGAGACGGCAGATAACAGCAGGCAGAGAGAGAAGAGGAGAAACTTTTATCTGCGCAACGGATACAAAGAGACAGGCTTCTTCCTGTCGTATCTGGGTGTGGAATATGAAGTCTTTTGCATGGATGATGATTTTGAGCCGGAAGTCTTCAAGGCAATGATGAAGACGATCCGGGTGGAAGGATTTAAACCAAAATATTTTTGGCGGTCAGACAGAGAGTGATGAGAAAAATACATATTTGGAAGTACGGTTATGAAACGAGAATTAGGAATTGCCAGATGCGGGCTTGCCTGCTGTTTATGCTCTGAAAATGTGATCTGTAATGGATGTGATTCAGGTGAATGTCCAGATAAAGAAGAGTGCGAAAATAGAAAATGCTCAATAAATAAAAAGATTGAACATTGTTATGAGTGCGATGAGAAATGCTCAAAAGGATTATTAGGTAAAATTAAACCATATGCCTTTACTGAGTTTGCAAGAAGATATGGTGAAGACTATCTTTTAGATTGTCTTGAAAGGAATGAGGAAAAAGGGATAGTTTATCATCGTGAAGGCATAAATGGAGACTATGATGAGTTTGATG